>JALZDC010000215.1 GCA_030862755.1 Actinomycetota bacterium | reverse complement strand
CTCGGCGAGAACTACGTCCAGGAACTGCGGCGGAAGCGGCGAGAGATCGAAGGTGCAACGTGGCATTACATCGGCACGCTCCGCTCGGGCATGGCGCACCAGGTCGCCGATCACGCCGACGTGGTCCAGACGGTCGCGGGGGAGCGGGCGGCCCGGCGCCTCGCGGGCCGCGCCGCCCGGTCGGGCCGGCCGCTCGATGCGCTGATCGAGGTCGATCTCACGGAAGGCCGCACGGGTGTGCGACCCTCCGAGCTTTCCGCCTTCGCCGATCTGGTGGGGTCGCTCGCCGGCCTCCGGCTGATCGGTCTCATGACGATCCCCGCGATCCCGGAGACGTCGGAGGACGCCCGGGCTCCTTTCGCCCGCCTGCGAGAGCTGCGAGACGAGCTCCGGGGACATCACCCCGACGTGCTGGAATTGTCGATGGGGATGTCGTTGGATTACGAGGTCGCGGTGGAAGAAGGCGCTACGATGGTCCGCATCGGGACGGCCTTGTTCGGCACCCGAGCAACCAGGCCAGAGAACAGGCGAGAGAACAGGAAGGAACCGGGATGAGCGGCGTGTGGAAGAAGACACTGAACTACCTCGGTCTGGTCGAAGACGATGAGGAGTTCGTCGAGGAGCTGCCCGACGTCGAACCGGCGGCCGTGCGTCGCATGCGCCCTCAGCCGGTGCGCGAGGTGTCGTCGGAAGCCGAAGGAGTGGTGCGCACGATCGCCGCGCCCCGCCCGGTGGGGGCGTCGTCGGCGATCCACAAGTCGGAGCCCAAGCGATTCAACGAGGCCCGCGAGGTCGCGGACCGCTACAAGGAGGGCACCGCCGTCATCATGAACCTGCAGGGGACCGAGGATTCCACGGCGAGGCGGCTCGTCGACTTCGCCTCCGGCCTCGTCTACGGCCTCGACGGCAAGATCGAGCTCGTCGCCAACCGGGTCTACCTGCTCACCCCCGCCGACGTCGAGGTCTCGGCCGAGGAGCGGGAACGCATCGCCGGCGGCGGCTTCTACAACCAGTTCTGAGGTTCCCGTACCGGGGCGAAGACGGTGGATGGGAACGATTTCGTGAGCGAGATCATCTGCCTCGTTCTCTTCGTCTTCATGATCGTCCTGTTCATCCGGGTGATCCTCAGCTGGATCCAGTTCGCAGGATGGCGTCCGCCGTTCTCTGGTCCGCTCCGCGCCGGTTACGACGTCATCATCGACGTGACCGAACCACCGCTCAGGTTGCTGCGCAGGATCGTGCCGCCGGCGGGCGTGCTCGACCTGTCGGTCCTGGTTGCGTTCGTGGTGCTGGTGGTGTTGCGTACAGTGTTCTGCTGAGCCGAACGCGGCCAGGGGCGAAGAGAGGACGGGGTCCGCAAGGGGCGACCGAGGATGAAGAGGGCGAGATGAAGAAGGACACCGCGTCGGAGGGGTCATCCGGGTGGAGCTCGGTTCCCACAGGACGGATCACCCCTTCCGATGTCCAGGAGAAGGAATTCCGCGTCGCCCGTTTCGGCGCGGGATACCGGGTGCGGGAGGTGGACGAGTTCCTCGACCAGGTGACCGACGCGCTGTCGGCGCTCACCGCGGAGAACGAGCGTCTGCTCCGAGCAGCAGGGGACGTCGCGCCGGCTTCGAGCCCTCCATCGCCACGGCCCTCGGATGAAAGCGACCGGGCCGCCGTCGACGCGTTCCTCAGGCGCGAGAAGGGATTCCTCCAGGATCTGGGCGGGCTCGTCCAGGCACACGCCGAGGAGCTGCGGTCGATGATCCGAGCGGTTCGGCGCGACGCGGCCCCGCCCGCCGCCGGAACGCCATCGGCCGAGGTCTCCAGCGCCCAGCCGATACCCACAACCAAGGCCGCGCCCCAGGCACAGACCGAAGCTAAGACCGAAGCGATGCTCGGAGCGACGCCTGAAGCAACGAACGAGCCCGATGCACAACCCGATGCACCGCCGGGGGAGGCCCCCCCGGGTCCCGGAGGGATCGGCGAGGAGCCGGGATCGGATGATGCCGAGGACGGCATGGAGCCGAGCGCAGGATCTCCGATGGCGACCGGGGCCATCGCGGACGAGCCGATCCGGCTCGAGGAGCCGGAACCCGCTCGATCGAGGCGATCGGACGAAGAAGAGGGCGGTTCGCTCAGGGAGCTGTTCTGGGGCGAGGAGTGAGCCGAAGACTCACCCGTCCTTCCTGAGACTCACCACCACGGACGTCCCGTCCAGCGTCCCCTCCAGCCGGAACCCGTCGACGCGACCGGCCGCCACGGTCGCCGCGAGGGTCTCAGCGGCGATCTCCTCACGGTGCGCGGCGAGCGCATCGGCGGGTTCCCCCGAGGTCTCTACGGCGAGCGCGATCCGATCCGTCACCTGGAGGCCGGCCGCCTTCCGCGCGTCTTGGATCATCCGGACGAGCTCGCGAGCCACCCCTTCGCGCCGGAGCTCCGGAGTGATCTCGAGTTCGAGAGCGACGGTGATACTGCCCTCGGAAGCGACGCCCAGGCCCGATCGGACGTCGTGGCTGAGCTGGACGTCGCCCGGCCCGATGGTCACGGGTGGGCCGTCGCCCGCGGCGATCTCGACCGCATCACCTTCCACCAGCCGGTCGGCCAGCGTCCCGTCGTCGGCCGCGAGGGCGGCGGCGACCGCTTGAACACGAGGGCCGAGGCGGGGGCCGAGCACCCTGAAGTCCGGCTTCGCTCGCCACCTACCGAACGCCTCGGCCGACCCAGCGGGGTCCACCCTCTTCACGTTCAACTCCTCGGCCACCATGTCCCGCAGAGGATCGAAGGACGCCGGGGCGTCGGAGAGGTGCACCACCGCGGCGGGGAGGGGCTGACGGGTCCGCGTCTTCGTTTCCGTACGGATCCGGCGACCGAGCTCGACGACCTGCCTCGCGAGCGCCATCGCCTCGTCCAGACCGGGATCGACCGCCGCCTCGTGCACCTGCGGATAGTCCGCGAGGTGCACCGAGTCCGGCCGCCCGGACCGCCCGGCGGCGAGGTTCGACCAGATCTCCTCCGAGACGAACGGGGTGAGCGGCGCGAGCAGCGTTGCCGACGTGACCAGACACTCGTGCAGCGTGTGGAACGCCGCGATGGTGTCCTCTCCGCCCCCGCCGCCGGGGTTCCAGAACCGGCGACGCGAGCGTCGTACGTACCAGTTGGAGAGGTCGTCGAGGAACGCCTGGATCCGCCGGCCGGCTCCCGTCACGTCGTATGCATCCATCCCGTCCCGGACCTCCCGAGTTGTCCCGGCCAACCGGGACAGGATCCACCGATCCAAGAGTGGGCGGGAGGCCGGCGGCGGAGCCGGTGCTGCATCGGGGTCGAAGCCGTCCGCGTTCGCGTAGAGCACGAAGAAGGAGTAGACGTGCCAGAGCGTGAGCAGGAACTGCCGCACCGCGTCTTCCAACACGGTGTCGCCGAGCCGTCGTGACGACCAAGGGGAACCGCTCGTCAACAGGACCCAGCGGAGCGCGTCGGCGCCGTACCGCTCCATCACCGTCATCGGATCCACGACGTTGCCGAGGGACTTCGACATCTTCCGGCCCTGCTCGTCGACGATGAACCCGAAGCAGACGACCGTGCGGTACGCGGTCGAGTCGAAATGCAGGACACCCTCGGCCATCAGCGTGTAGAACCAGCCGCGGGTCTGGTCGATCGCCTCGGAGATGAAATCCGCCGGGAACCGACGTTCGAACGGCGCCTCGCCTCGCCCGAGCTCGGGATGGTAGCCCCACTGGGCGAACGGCATCGCGCCCGAGTCGTACCAGGCGTCGATCACCTCGGGAACCCGGTGTGCCTCGTCGCCGCACTCGGAACAAGAGAGCACGATCTCGTCGATCGCGGGCCGGTGGGGGTCGAGGTCCGTCAGGTCCTCTCCGGCCAGAGTGCCGAGCTCGGCGAGGGACCCGACCACGGTCGCGTGCCTCGCGGGGCAGCGCCAGATCGGCAGCGGGGTCCCCCAGTAGCGCTCGCGGGAGAGGGCCCAGTCGACGTTGTTCTCCAGCCAGTTGCCGTACCGGCCGTGCTTGATGTGCTCCGGGTGCCAGTCGACCGACTCGTTCACCTCGAGGAGCCGCTCCTTCACGGCCGTCGTCCGGACGTACCAGGAGGTGCGGGCGTAGTAGAGGAGCGGCGTCCCGCACCGCCAGCAGAACGGATAGGTGTGCTGGATCGTGCCGGAGCGGAGCAGGCGACCGCGCGCCGAGAGGTCCTCGACGATGACCGGATCGGCGTCTTTCACGAACAGTCCCCGGATGAACCCGGGGGCGAGATCGGTGAACCGGCCGTCGTCGCCGACCGGCTTGAAGACCGGCCAGCCTTGGGCGATGCCCACCTCGAGGTCCTCGGGGCCGAAGGCGGGCGCCATGTGCACGATGCCGGTGCCGTCGTCCATCTGGACGAACGCACCCGACACGACGGTATGCGCGCCCTCGATGTTCGGATAGGGCGGTTCGTAGCGCGCCCCGAGGAACGCCTCACCCCGCACGGTCTCCCGGACCCACCAACCGTCGCCCAACGCCTCGGAGGCGAGCGGCTCAGCGACGATCAGTCGCTCGCCGTCCTTCTCCTCCACGACGTAGGTGGCCCTCGGATCCACGGCCACGCCCGCGTTCGATGGGAGTGTCCAGGGGGTGGTCGTCCACACGAGGAGTGACGCGCCGACCAGCCCGGGATCCGCCGCCTCGACGATCGGGAATCGGACGTAGACGCTCGGGTCCTCGACCGTCTCGTAGCCCTGGGCGACCTCGGCGTCCGAGAGCGCCGTTCCGCACCGAGGGCAGTAGGCGGTCACCTTGTCGGCCTCGACGAGCAGGCCGCGCTGGTGCAGGCGCTTCAGCGACCACCAGACGGACTCGACGTAGGACGGTTCCATCGTCCAGTAGGGGTCGTCCATGTCGATCCAGAAGCCGATCCGGCGGGTCAGCTCCTCCCAGTCCCGGATGTAGCGTCGCACGGACACGCGGCATCGCTCGTTGAACTCGGCGACCCCGAACGCTTCGATGTCCTGCTTGCCACGCGTCCCGATCTCCTTCTCCACCTCGATCTCGACCGGCAGCCCGTGGCAGTCCCACCCAGCCTTGCGGTGCACGAGGTGGCCGGTCATCGCCTGGTAGCGCGGGAAGACGTCTTTGAAGGTGCGGGTGACGGCGTGGCCGATGTGCGGCTTGGCGTTCGCCGTGGGAGGGCCGTCGTAGAAGACCCATTCGGCGGCGCCCTCGCGTTGCTCGATCGAGCGATGGAACACGTTCGCCTCTTCCCAGAACGCCAGGATCGAGCGCTCGAGCTCGGGGAAGCGCACCTTGGGATCCACCGGCCGGAACCGGGGGATCTCGTCGCTCACCATCCGCTCGCCTCCCGACACGCGAAACGCCTCGTCCTCGTTTCGCGAGGACGAGGCGTAGGCCCCGCGGTACCACCCCGCTTGCCGGGCGCCTCACGGTGTCCGGCCGCTCGCGGCCGCGATCACGGCCTGCCGCTGTCACGGGCGGACCCGCCTGCGTCTACTGCGGGCCGGAGGCCGGCCCGGTTCGGGCAGGGGCTCGGGGAGGATGTCCGTGGGGCGCTCGGCGCCGGGCTCCCACCGTCCCCGGCTCGCTCTGGCTCCGCCGTCCCGCGACGCGATCCCGTCGTCGCCTGTCGCCGTGCATGCTACACGCGCGCGGGCGCTCTCACCTGCGTTCCTCGCCTCCTGGGTCTCGCCTTCCGCGGCCACTCGGAGGAACCTCTTCGGTGGCCCACGATGCCGAGAAGCTAAAGCCTGCAACGCCTCTGCGCGCGATACCCCTTCCGCGCGTCGACGGATCGCCGATGCGCCAACGTGCTACCCTTCGCCCCCATGGCTCAGGCCAAGCTCACTGCGAAGGATATCGACGACCTCCGGATCCGCCTCCTGGAAGAGCGAGCCCACCTCGAATCTCAGCTCGAGTCGATCGTCGAGGGTTCCTTCGCGGCTACACAGTCGGACATGTCCGGCGACGTGGGGCTGGACGACGAGTCGGCGGACGCCGGCACCGCCACCTTCGAGCGGGAGAAGGATCTCTCGATCGAGAACAACGTCCGAGACCTCCTCCGGAAGATCGAAGCCGCGTTGAGCCGGATGAAGTCGAAGACGTACGGCCTCTGCGAGCGATGCGGCAAGCCCATCGAGAAGGCTCGGATCAAGGCCCTTCCGTACGCCGAGCTCTGCATCAAGGACGCGCAGGCCGCGCAGTCGCGTCGCTGACCTCGTGGATCCGCGGCGGACCCGGGCGGCGCAGACCCTCTTGGTGGCGGCCCTCCTGTCCTACGGGGTCGACCGGATCACGAAGATCTGGGCGGAGGCGACCCTGCCCGGCGATCCGATCGAGATCCTCCCCGGCGTGCTCACGTTGCGATTCACGACGAACTCGGGGGGCGCGTTCAGCATCGGCCAAAGTGCCCCCTGGTTCTTCGTCGGGGTCACCGTCGTCGTGGTCGCGATCATCCTCGCGACCTCCTTCCGCCATACCAGCCGGCTCGTCGGTGCGTCGCTCGGGCTGGTGCTGGGCGGAGCGCTGGGCAACCTCACGGAC
>JALZDC010000214.1 GCA_030862755.1 Actinomycetota bacterium | reverse complement strand
CCTGACGCCTGATCGGTGCTCCGATCACCGTCACTCGAGAACCTCCTTCATCGCCGTGACGAGCTCGTCGATCTGCTCCCGGGTCCTCCGTTCGGTGACCGCCACCAGCAGCACGTCCTCGCCGGCGCGGGGGAATGGAACTCCACCTAGGTGGCCGCGCTCCACCAGCCCGTCGACCACCCGATCAGCCCGGCCCGGCACCTTCAGGGAGAACTCCTTGAAGAAGGGGGCGTCGGGGTGGAGCATCGATACGCCCGGCAGCGCGCTCAGCTGCGCCGCAGCGTACGAGGCCTTCGCCGCGCACTGGCGCCCCACCTCGGCGAGGCCTTCGGGCCCGAGCCAGCCGAGGTAGATCGTGGCGGCGATCGCCATGAGGGTCTGGTTGGTGCAGATGTTCGAGTTGGCCTTCTCCCGGCGGATGTGCTGCTCGCGGGCCTGGAGGGTGAGCACGTAGCCGGGAGCCCCATCGACATCGACGGTCTCGCCGACGATGCGCCCCGGCATCCGCCGCACGTCCGCCATGCGGGCCGCGATGAGGCCGAGGTAGGGCCCGCCGAACGCGAGATGGTTCCCGAGGGACTGTCCCTCGGCGACGGCGATGTCCGCTCCGAGCTCTCCCGGCGGGGCAAGCACGCCCAGAGAGAGCGGGTCGAACACCTGGATCGCCTTCGCACCACCCTCTCGGGCGGCGGCGAACAGCTCCCGCGCCGGCTCCAGGATCCCCAGGACGTTGGGGTGCTGCACCACCACCGCCGCCACATCGTCGCCGACGGCCGGCATCCCGCCCCTCCCATCCTTGGCCTCGAAGATCTCAGGCTCGTATCCAGGGCCCTTGCCGTACGTTCTGAGGGTCTCGACCATCCGCGGATCGACACCTTCGGACACGAGGACCCGGCCGCGCTCGCCGATCCTCGCCATGTTCACGGCCTCGACGAGCGCGGTCGCCCCGTCGTAGAGGGAGGCGTTCGACACCTCCAGGCCCGTGAGCTCGCACACCATCGACTGGAACTCGAAGAGGGCCTGGAGGACCCCCTGTGACAGCTCGGGTTGATACGGCGTGTAGGCGGTCGAGAACTCCGATCGGGCGGCGAGCGCCCAGACCACCGACGGAACGTGATGGTCGTACGCGCCGGCGCCCGCGAAGCACACGAGGTCGTCGAGGTGCCGGTTGCGAGCGGCGAGGCGGCGGAGATCCTCCACGATCTCGAGCTCCGAGACGCCGTCCGGCAGCTCCAGCGCTCCGTCGAGACGCACGGTCGGGGGGATCTGATCGAACAGCCCGTCGAGCGAGGAGAGGCCGATCACCGAGAGCATCTCCTCGATCTCCGACGCCGTGTGCGGGGCGAACTTCACGCCGGGCAGTGTACGGGCAGGTCGGACTTCAGCCGGAGCGATCCTCGAGCCCGTACTTCGTGACAAGCGAGAGGTAGTCCCTCTGGTAGAACACCTTGCACCGGATCTCCGGGTAGCGCTCGCGGAGCTGCCGGACCTTCCTGTTCTTCCTGGTCACCAGCTTCTGGTTGAGCGTGGTGATCTCTATGTAGAGGTCGAACTCAGGTAGGAAGAAATCCGGGGTGAACCGGCGGACGACGTTCCCCTCGCGGTCCCACTCGATGTCGAAGGAGGTCGGCTCGTAGTCCCAGGAGATCCCGTAGAAGTCGAGGAGCTGCGCGAACTGGCGCTCCGAGGCGTGGGCGAAGCCGACGATGTCGCTCTTGGGCAGAGACTCCCCTATCGATGCGACTGGGGCCTCGGCTCGCCTGCTCACGACCCTCCTGTGGCCGCCCGTCTGCGTTTGGAGAGGGTCCCCTCCAGATCGGTCCATATGTGGTCCAGGGCGATCGCGAACACGCCCTGTCCCTTCTGCAGGAGATCGATCACGGCCTCCGGCGAGTGCGCCTCGTAGACCCCGCGGCCATCGGACATCAGCGTGACCCCGTGGGGCGGCCGCTTCATGGACTGCAGATGCTCGATCGCCTTCCTGACCCGCTGCAGGGACACCCCCGTGTCCAAGAGCTTCTTGATCACCTTGAGCGACACCAGGTCTTGGAACGAGTACAACCGCTGGGTCCCCGACCCATGCGCGTCGCGGACCGAGGGGGTCACCAGCTCGGTTCTGGCCCAGTAGTCGAGCTGCCGGTAGCTGATGCCGACGATCCGGCAGACATCCGGTACCCGATACCCCTGTTCGCTCATCACAGCTCCGTAATTACGACCGTGTCGCCGCAGCGTAGGTCCCTCGGAGGAACCTGTCAACGGACCGTGCTCCCCGTGCTCCTCCTCCAGGCTCAAGTTTCTCGCGTTGGCGGTCGATGGTGGACTACCCATAACCAGGTATCAAACCTCGATGAGCCTATCCCGAAAGAAGAAGATCAGATGAGACGCAGTCGGATCACCCTGACCCGGATCGCTCTCGTAGCCACGCTCCTGACGGCCCTCACCGCGCTCGCGCCTTCCCCGGCGAACGCGACGACCCGCCCCCGGGCTCGGATGTACGAGGCCACCAACGGAAGCCGCGTGAACAACGGAGTTCGAAGGGTCGACATCCACCGCACGATGTCCAGGCTCGCCCGCCGACACAGCATCCGCATGGCGAACAGGGGCTACATCTATCACACGTCGAACCCGTCCTCGTTCTACCTGAAAGGCGTCAGGTGGTCGACCTGGGGCGAAAACGTCGGCGTCACCAGCGGCACGATCGCCGGGATCCAGGCCGCATTCATGCGTTCGCCCGCCCACCGCTCGAACATCCTGAACCGGCGCTTCCACCGGGTGGCGCTCGGCACCTACCGCGATGCCGACGGGTACCTCTGGGTCACGGTCTTCTTCTACGGATAGGCCGTGACGATCCAGCACGGATCGGCGGCGCCGAACGTTAGGCGTTCCCCTCCTCCGGGTTGAAGTCCTCCGGCGTCACGTTGTCGAGGAACTCACGGAACTTCTCCACTTCCTCCTCCTCTTCGCCGGGGATCAGGATCGCGGCCTCGTCGAGGACGTCTTCGTTGGCGAAGATCGGAACGGCCAGCCGCACGGCCAGGGCGATCGCGTCGGAAGGCCGGGAGCTCACCTCGTAGCGATCACCGTTCCTCTGAAGCTCGATCGTCGCGTAGAACGTGGAATCCCGGAGCTCAGTCACCACGATCTTCTCGACCGCAACGGAGAGGTCATCGAGGATGTTCTTCATGAGATCGTGGGTCATCGGCCTCGGCGTCTGCACGCCCTGTAACGACAGCGCGATCGCCGCCGCCTCGGAGGCACCGATCCAGATCGGGAGGTACCGCTCGCCGTCCCTCTCACGGAGCAGCACGATGGGCTGGTTGGTCGGAAGCTCAACCCGAACGCCTTCCAGCTGCATCTCGATCATGGTCGTGCAGGCACTGTACGGGGGGCTCGTAACGGAGCGCAACCTAGCCGGCGACGACCAGATGCGAGAGGAGCGCGTCCGGGTCGGCCTTGAGCGCCGTCGTGTCGGATATCTCGAGGATGTCGGCCAGGTTGCGATATCGTTCTTCGAAGTCGAGGCCGTATCCGACGACGAAGCTGTCCGGGCAGTCGAACCCGACGTACCGAGGACGGAGCGGCACGATCCGCCGGATCGACCGGTCGAGCAGCGTGCACAGCTCGAGCGACGCGGGACGTCGGGACCGCAGGATCGAGAGCAGGTACGACAGCGTGAGACCGGTGTCGACGATGTCTTCGACCAGCAGCACGTCTCTGCCCGTCAGATCGATCTCGACGTCGAGGAGGATCCGGACCCGGCCCATGGACTCCTCGGCACCCCCGTAGGGGCTGACGGCCATCATGTGGGTCTCGAGCGGTAGCTGGATCTGCCGGATGAGGTCCGCGAGGAACACCGTGCCGCCCTTGAGCACCGAGATGAGGACGGGCTCCCGCCCCACGTAGTCCCCGGTGATCGTGCGGCCGAGCTCCTCCACCCGGTGGCGGATGTCCTCGCGGCCGAACAGCACGCGAGCGAGCTCCGTCATCGGGTCCGGAGCCTAGCATCAGCCCGACGACGGGCAGTCGCTGCCGATCTCGCTACGCCCGGCCCCGACGCCCGACCGGATCCCACGACGCAGCCGCGACATCTAGCCGAGGAGGCCGGCAACGACGGAGGCCACGGCGCCGGAGACGGCGCCGGCCGCCCGGCCCC
>JALZDC010000211.1 GCA_030862755.1 Actinomycetota bacterium | reverse complement strand
GAGCTGCTCCGCGTCGATCCCGGGTCGGGCAGGGCGCGACCGGTGCCGCTCGCCGGCCAGCCGTCTGGCGTGGCTTTCACGCCGAGCGGCGTGTGGGTCTCGCTGGCCCCGGCCGGCGTCGCGCGTGTCGACCCGGACGATCCGGGCGTGACGCTCACGCAGGATGTGGGCAACGGACCGACGGCGGTACTCTTCGCGTTCGGCTCGATCTGGGTGGCGAACCATTTCGACGGCACCGTCTCGCGTCTCGAGCCCTCGACCGG
The DNA here is from genome assembly GCA_030862755.1 of Actinomycetota bacterium. Lineage (GTDB taxonomy): Bacteria > Actinomycetota > UBA4738 > UBA4738 > HRBIN12 > JAJNBA01. Next base: position 1,984 of record JALZDC010000211.1, on the reverse strand, counting down.
GCGCGTGGAGGCGACGATCCCGGTCGGGGACGGCCCTAACGCGCTCGCGGCGGCGGCAGGCGCCCTGTGGGTCGCGAACGAGTTCGACGACTCGATCGCCGCGATCGACCCGGCCACGAACGTCGTCGAGCGAGCCGTCCCGGTGGGGGGCGCGCCTGCTTCCCTCGTGGCCGACGGAGGTGGCGTGTGGCTCGCCGTGGGCCCGTCCGCGACGGAGCATCGCGGTGGGACCCTGAACGTCTCGTCCGAGGACGGGGCGCCGGAGTCGCTGGACCCCGGCCTGGCGTTCAACGACTCGATCGAGGGGCAGATCCTGTCGATCACGAACGATGGGCTGCTGTCGTTCAAGAAGATCGGAGGCAGCGACGGCGCCACGCTCGTCCCGGACCTGGCGTCGGCGCTGCCCGAGGTGTCCGCCGACGGTCTGACGTACCGATTCCCCTTGCGCGAGGGGATCCGCTACTCGACCGGGGAGCCGGTCCGCCCCGAGGACTTCAGGCATGCCCTGGAGAGAACGTTCGCGCTGGGCGAAGACGTGGCGATGCTCGTGTACGGCGCGATCGACGGCGCGGATGCCTGCCACCGGGACCCATCCGTCTGCGACCTCTCGGACTCGATCCTCGTCGACGACGGCGCCGTAACGTTCCAGCTCGCCCGGCCCGACCCCGATCTCCCGTTCAAGCTCGCAGCGCCGCAGGCCTTCCCTGTCCCGGTCACCACTCCCGCGGAGGACCAGGGCCTGGATGCCGTCCCGGCGACGGGGCCGTACATGATCGCGGAAGCCACCTTCGACGGCATCGAGCTGGTGCGCAACCCTGCCTTCAAGGAGTGGTCGGGCGCCGCTCAGCCCGACGGCTTCGTCGACGCGATCTCCTGGACGTTCGGCGACGACCTCGCGCGCGCGTTCGATCGGCTGGGCGCCGGCGACGTCGACTGGATGTGGAGCCGACCCCTCCCCGGGGACCTCACCTCGCTCCACGCGGCTCATCCGGATCAGGTCGTGCTCTGGCCGGGGGCGGCCACCTACTACGTCGGCTTCGACGTTCGCACGCCACCGTTCGATGACGTGCGGCTGCGCCAGGCGCTGAACTACGCGATCGACCGCGCGCTCGTCGTCGAGCTCGCGGGCGGCGCGACGAGCCACCGCGTGACGTGCCAGATCCTCCCGCCGAACTTCCAGGGCTACGAGCCGTTCTGTCCCTACACCGTCGAGCCGGAGAGTGGCGTGTGGTCGGCCCCGGACCTCGACCGGGCACGCGTCCTGGTCGAGGACGCGGGCGCCCGTGGCGAGCGGGTCACGGTCTGGGTGACCGACGACCCATTCTTCGAGCGTGAGGTCGCCAAAGGCGTTCAGATCATGCGGCACGTCACCGAGGTTTTGAACGAGCTCGGGTTGCGTGCGCGGCTGCGGGTCGTACACGACGCCGAGGAGTACTTCGGATCGCTCTTCGGGCCGCAGCCCGGGCCGAAGCGGTATCGGCAGGTGCACCTGGCCGGATGGGGCCAGACGTACCCGGGCGCCGGTGGCTTCATCGACGACGAGTTCCGGTGCCGCCCGGCCGGGGTGGCTCCGATCCTGTGCACCGAGCGCCTCGAGGGGGCGATCGACCGGGCGCAGCGCCTCCAGGCGATCGATCCGGCAGCAGCGAACGCCGCGTGGATCGAGATCGAGCACGGACTCATCGAGGACGCCGTCTGGGCTCCGCTGATGAACCCAGTCTCGGCGTACGCGTTCGCAGCACGTGTCGGGAACATCCAGGTGCATCCTCAGTGGGGGATCCTGCTCAGCCGGCTCTGGGTGCAGTGAGGATCCGGGCCACGACCGAGACCGCACCGGCCCCTGGCGCGAGGTCTTCGCCGGCGGGCGAGGCCGCCTCTCGCGCAGCGATTACTCTCGGCGCTGGCGGTCCCGCGTGGGAACACGCGGGCACGGGCGGCTCGTTAGACTTCCGATCGGACCGGCGGGTTTCAGGAAGGCCATTCC
>JALZDC010000200.1 GCA_030862755.1 Actinomycetota bacterium | reverse complement strand
CGGCATGCGGAGATGGAGGCCTTTCTCGAGAATCCGACCTATCGGGCCCCGTCGAAGGATCCGGCGGCGGAGGCCAAAACACACATGACGAAGGAAGGGCACAAGATCTCCGAACCATTCCGTCCTTCGTTGGAGGACCGTGGCACTCCAGAGGCCGACCTCAAGATCGAGGAGCGCGTTCGGAAGCTCGAATGGGATTCGACTGTTGAGCCCCAGTTCACCGACATCCTCGACCGTGCCACGGAGTTCTACATGGATGTTCCCGAGGAACTGGTCGACAATGACGCCATCATGCTTCTGCCGAAGCTCGATTCCCAGCGGGAGCAACTCAAGGACGCCGATCTCATGCAGCCCTTCATGCCACGCGATTCCCAACCCGGTGGCATCTTCAGGGCGTCGCTCATGCACTACGAGAAGGAGACAGATCGACTGTTGCAGTCGGCTGACCGAGGGCTCACCGATGAACGTGATGACGTGCGGGACACGGCGAACAAGGAACGTGAGGCAGCCAGCATGGCCAGGGACTACATAGAGGTGCTGCGACGTGTCTCGAAACAACTACTTCCTGGTTAGTTAGCCGCCAAGCCGTGCCCTGTGTCGGTGCCTCTTCATCGTGGTCTGTCCTGCCGCCCATCATGTGGGCCCTGGACCCTCTTCTATGAACGGTGTTCGGATCGCTCCGCCAGGTATTCGTCCAGTCGTGGTTCGGCGATGCACGACGGATCCGTCTCACTGAGGCAGACGACGATGTCAGCGTGCTCTGCCCCGGCGCGCACCCACGTGTCGATCCCCGGCCCGAGCACCTCGTCCCAGAACCGCTGCATCTCCTCGGGGCTGAACGCTCGTCCCGTCTGCTCCCGCAGTTTGGTCTCCCGACCGAACCGGCGATCACGGGCAACGTCGCGCGGGACGTCGAGATGCAGGTGCCAATCGAGATACTCCAGCATCTGGCCGTAGCCCTCATCGTCGTATCCGATGATCCACCCGTCGAACACGACAACATCGGGAACCTCGTCGAGGCGTTCGTCCGGGCTCCGGTCATCCCGGGACTGGTCGAACCGGGGCAGGACGAGCGGCCGCGAGCCGTCCTGGATGACGGCGAGTGTGCGCACCATCAAGTCGATGTCGTGCGATCCCGGCGCGGCGCGCCACGTTATGCCCCGCTGCTCTCTCTCCTTCCGGGGGAGGTAGAAGTCGTCCAGGGAGAGGGCGACCGCTCGCACTCCCAAGTCGACCAGCGCGCTCGAGACCGCGTTCGCAACAGTTGACTTCCCCGCCCCCGGAGGGCCGGAGATCGCCAATATTCGAGGACGGCTCAGCCGGACCAGCTGCACCACGGGAGCGACACAGAACGTCTCGACCAGCGACCAGGAGTCCTCGTTGGAGTCGCTGTCAGACCCGGTCAGATCCTCGGCCGCCAGCTGGCCGAGCGCGAGCCACTCTCGAGTCCGGTCGTTCTTCACGCCCGCCCGCTGCGTGCCCGCCGGTCGGATTCATGTCGACTGTGCATCACACGTGGGGCCCTAAAACCCTCTCCACCTCGACGCGCGCCATCGTCAGGTGAGCGTAGACCGTGCTCTGTCCGGATCCGTTCGCGCACCTCGTGGCGGACGGTGATCGCGACGGGTCGTTCGGTGGGTGGGTGATGGCTGACGAGGCCGGATCAGCCACGGTCATGCGGGATCCTGCGTGACGAGGCTGGCTCTGGCACGCTGGTCCCGAGCACGGAAGGCGCGTCCGCACGGCTGGGGCGCGCGACGGCGCGGCAGGACAGGAGGTCCTTTGATGCGTCCGACGTTGGCTAGAGGCAGAAGTCGGCGTTCGAGAGCGGTTGGAGGAGTGTGGGTCTTGCTCATCGTTGCTGTGTTGGTCTCCGGCCAGCCGATCGCTGCCGCCAACAGTCAGCTACCGACATGTTTCGGTAGGCAGGCCACCATCTCGGGCTCAGAGTTCTTGCTGGGCACGTCCGGCAACGATGTGATCGTCGGCTCGGAGGATGTTGACTTGATCGACGGCCTCGGCGGGGACGATCTGATCTGCAGCCTCGGCGGTGACGACATCGTTCGCGGCGGTCTCGGCCACGACATGCTCGACGCCGGCGCGGGCAGCGATCTGCTTCTGGG
>JALZDC010000284.1 GCA_030862755.1 Actinomycetota bacterium | reverse complement strand
TCTACCGGGAGCGGGACGGGCACGTGCAGGCGCTGCATCCGGCGGAGGCGGAGTTCGGCTGGCCACAGTGGATCTTCGGGATGTCCGCCTACGGTTTCGTGGACGACGGGAGGATCGCGTGTCTGTGGGAGCGCGGCGGCGTGCAGCACCTGGCGATTCTCGATCCGTCGTCGGGTGAGTTGATCGACCTGGACGTGCCGTATTCCGCGATGTGGCCGGATCTGGACGTGGAGGGAGACCGCCTGGCGTTCGTCGGAGGCGGTCCGTCGATCCCTGAGCAGGTCGTGCTCCTCGACCTCACCGCCCGCTCGATCGAGGTGCTCAGGTCGTCGTCGTCGGTGGACGTCGACGAGAGCTCCTTCTCGATCCCGCGCCAGATCGAGTTCCCGACGGAGGGTGGCCTCACCTCGTTCGCGCACTTCTATCCGCCCCGGAACCGAGAGGAGACCGGACCGGCCGACGAACGGCCGCCGCTCATCGTGATGAGCCATGGCGGCCCGACGGCCGAGGCGAAGCCGGGTTTCTCCCTCGAGATGCAGTTCTGGACGAGCCGCGGGTTCGCCGTCGTGGACGTGAACTACGGAGGGAGCACCGGTTTCGGGCGTGGGTAACGGCAGCGACTGAACGGCAACTGGGGCATCGTCGATACGGCCGACTGCATCAACGCGGCGCGATGGCTGGCGGCCCAGGGTGACGTCGACGGCGAGCGTCTCCTGATCACCGGAAGGAGCGCGGGCGGCTATACGACCCTGTGCGCCCTCACGATGCACGACGAGTTCGCGGCCGGGACCAGCTACTTCGGGCTCGCGGACCTCGAATCGTTCGTCGGAGGCGGAACGCACAAGTTCGAGTCTCGCTATCTCTTCTCGCTCGTCGGTACGTATCCCGAGGAGGCCGAGCGGTACCGATCCCGCTCGCCGATCCACTTCACGGACGGGATCTCCTGCCCGATGCTGCTGCTCCAGGGGGCCGAGGACCGTGTAGTGCCTCCCTCCCAGGCGGAGATCATGGTGGAGGCTCTGCAGCGGAAGGGCCTGCCGTACGCCTACGTGCTGTTCGAAGGCGAGCAGCACCGGTTCCGGAAGGCGGAGTCGACCCGCCGCGCGCTGGAGGCGGAGCTCTCTTTCTACGCTCAGGTCCTGGGCTTCGAAAGAGACGACGTGGCGTGGATGCGGATCGAGAACCTGTGAAAGGTCCGGGCCCGGACCTGAAGGGGGTCAAGGGGAGCCGGCTCAGCCGCCGATCATCGACATCGAGCGCTCGGGCTGGACGAAGTCCGGGTGGTTGATGCGGTGTCCCGACCACTTCGTCCAGATGCCCTTGCGGATCAGGAGCTCGAGCTCCTCGTCGGAGGCGCCGGCTCGAAGAGGACCGCGCAGGTCCGTCTCCTCCAGCGCGAAGAGGCAGTTGCGGAACATCCCCTCGGCGGTCAGTCGGAGACGGTTGCAGGTGTCGCAGAAGGGCTCCGTCACCGACGGGATCACGCCGATCCGTCCTCGCGCGCCGTCCGCGAAGCGGAACGTCGTGGCGGGCTCGTTGGCGTGGCCTTCGGGCACCAACGGAAGGACGGCATCGATCGTCTCGAGGATGCGCGCCGCCGGCACGACCTTCTCGCGCTCCCAGGCATGCTGCGCGTCCAGCGGCATGTACTCGATGAACCGAACCTCGTAGCCGGTCTCGCGCGACCAGTGGGCGAACTCCACGACCTCGTCGTCGTTCGTGCCGCGGATGATCACGCAATTGACCTTGATCGGCGTCAGGCCCGCGGCTTCGGCCGACTTCATCCCGGCGAGGACCTTCTCCAGGCCGTCACGCCTGGTCATCTCGGCGAATCGGTGGCGAAGGAGCGAGTCGCACGAGATCGTCGCACGGTCGATCCCTGACTCCGCCAGCGGCCCTGCCAGACGATCGAGGAGCATCCCGTTCGTGGTGAGCGACATGTCGAGGTCGGGCCCGGCCTCCCGGAACATCCGGACCAGTACCGGGAGATCTGCCCGGACCAGGGGCTCACCGCCCGTGACCTTCAGGCTGCGTACGCCCAGCCGCACGAACATCCCGAGCAGGTGCGTGAGCTCTTCGAACGTGAGGATCTCTTCCTTCGGGAGCCAGGCGAGGCCCTCGGCCGGCATGCAATACGTGCACCGGAAGTTGCACCGGTCGGTGATGGAGATCCGAAGGTCGTCTGCGACGCGGCCGAAGGTGTCGAGGAGGGGCCCTTCCACGGGCATCGCCTCCGGCACGGTCATGCGGTCGCTCATCCCGCCAGCCTACCGCCGACGGTCGACCGGAAGTCAGGGCTCCTGGACGGGGGGAAGGCGGAGCAGGAGCGCGTGGATCGCATCCTCGATCGCATCGTCGCGCGTGCGCTCGCTCATCTGGGTTCCGACCGCGAGCCCGATCACGTACATGGCGGAGGGGGTGGCCTTCCGCTCCACCCGGTGCGCCACCTCACGGGACGCGGAGAGCACGTGCTCCTTCTCGTGCGCGGAGAGGGCGTCGAGATGAAGATCGGCGGCCAGCTTGTCCACCCAGTCCATGGTGCGCCTCCTCATTGCATGTCGTCGGGCGCGCTGCCCCCAGCTCGCTCCGTGGTGTCCGATCCATCCTAGGGCGACGCCGAGCTTCGCCGTGCACCCGGCCGGTCGCCGCGGCGGCGCTAGGCTCCCTCCATGGAAGCCACCCGAGCGGCGGTGCTGACGGTCTCCGACGGAGTCACCCACGGCATGCGCGCGGACGACTCGGGTGACATCGCGTCGCGGCTCCTGCGCGAGGCGGGCTTCGACGTTTCGCATCGCCGCGTGGTCCCGGACGAGCGGCCGGCCATCGAGTCGGCTCTCCGGGAGCTGGCGGCGACACACGGGCTGGTCGTCACCACGGGCGGGACCGGGTTCGGCCCGCGGGACGTGACGCCGGAGGCAACCCGCGCGGTCATCGAGCGAGAGGCGCCTGGGCTCGCCGAGCTGATGCGGGCCACCGGGCTCGGACACACTCCGATGGCGGCGCTCTCTCGAGCCGTCGCGGGAGCGCTGGGCGACACGTTGATCGTCAACCTCCCCGGGAGCCCGCAGGGCGTTCGGGAGTCCCTCGCATCCGTGCTGCCGGTGATCCCGCACGCGGTCGAGCTCCTCGGCGGCACGGTCGGGGCGCATCCGACGGCGCACGCCGCCCACGCCGGCCTGCGCTCGGCCGTCGAGCCGCCGACGACATCTTGGGTCGAGGCGAAGGCCGTGCGGATCACGGGCTCGCCCCCGTGCGCTGTCGGGAACGCGATGTCGATCGTGCCCGGCGGCGCAGTGCACGGCACGCTCGGATGCGCGGAGTTCGATGCGGCCGCCGTCCAGGCAGCCGCGGAGGTCCGGGAGCGGGGGGAGCCGGAGGTTCGCACCTTCCGTCACGAGCGAGGCGATGTCGAGGTCTACCTCGAACCGCACGGGGTTCCGCCTCGTCTCCTCGTGGTCTCGGCCACGGACGTCGCACGCTCGCTGAGAGCCGAGATGGAGCGGCAAGGGCGGCAGGTGCTGCTGGTCGAGCCCCGTACGGAGCGGCTCGTCCCCGGTGATGAGCCGTCGGTCCGATCACTCGACGACCTGCGGCTCAGGCCCGACGACGAGGTCGTCTTCACCGACCACGACGCGCCCGGCATCGCGGACCTGTTGACCACACTCCTGCGCTCGCCGGTCAGGTTCCTGGGCGTGATGGGGTCCCGTCGCCATGTCGCGCACTACGTCGAGGAGCTTCGGTCGCGTGGGTTCGGCGACGAGGATCTCGGTCGCATCCGCAGTCCGCTGGGGCTGGATCTCGGCGGCCGTCGCCCGGAGGAGGTCGCGCTCTCCATCGCCGCCGGTCTCGTGGCCGCTCGCCACGATCGCACGGGAGGGTGGCTGGATCGATGACGTCGAAGACGACGGAACACGTCCTGAAGAACCGTGTGCACTGGGAACGCGAAGCAGACGGCTATCAGGAGCGGAACCGAGCGCAACTGAACCGCTGGGATCACCTCGGGTGGGGCGTGTACGACGTCCCCGAGGACGAGATCCTCGCGCTCGGCAAGGTCGCCGGGCTCCGCGCGTTGGAGCTCGGAAGTGGCGCATGTCAGTTCGGCATCAAGGTGGCGATGCGCGGCGCCGCGGTCACGGGGCTCGACTTCTCGATGGCCCAGCTCCGGCACGCCGCGGAGCATTTCGAAGACACCGGGATCCGGTTCCCCATCGTCCAGGCGAACGGCGAGCGCCTCCCGTTCCGAGATGAAGTCTTCGATCTCGTGTTCTGCGACCACGGGGTGATGGGGTTCGCCGATCCGTTCCTCACGGTGCCCGAGGTCGCCCGAGTGCTGCGGCGTGGTGGAAGGTTCGTCTTCAACGGCACCACGCCGTGGATCTGGGTGGCGTGGGGGGACCAGGAGGAGGAGCTGCCCGCCGCGCGCGAGATGCGTTCGGACTACTTCGGGATGCGGTCCCTCGATGTCGCGGACCCGTCCTGGCGCACGACCGAGTTCCAGCTGACCTACGGAGACTGGATCCGGCTGTTCCGGGCGAACGGGCTCGCGATCGACGATCTGATCGAGCTGCGGCCGAGCGAGCACGCCACCACGACGTATGGCGACTTCGCGCCCCTGGAGTGGGCGCGAGCCTTTCCCGCCGAGCACATCTGGAAGGTGCGGAAGGAGTGAGCTCCATCGCACCCGGCCGCCGGATGGCGGGCGCGGTGCTCGCTGCGCTCGCAGGGCTCGGTGCCGGGCTCGCCTGGCCGGTTGCCGACGTCGCTCGCCGTGAGAGGCCGAACGTCATCGTGGTGCTCACCGACGATCAGCGCGCAGACACCTTCGAGGCGATGCCTTGGCTGCGGAGGCAGCTGGCCCGCGGCGACTCCGGATGGCTCTCGTTCCCGCACGCGTTCGCGAACACGCCGCTGTGCTGCCCGGCGAGGGCGAGCCTGCTCACCGGACGGTACGCGCGTCACACCGGCGTGCTGGACAACCGTCACGGCGGACGCCTCGATGAGTCCTCCACCCTGGCCACCTGGCTGCACGAAGCGGGCTATCGCACGGGGCTCGTGGGCAAGTACCTCAACCGGTATCCGTTCGGGCGGCTCCCCTACGTGCCTCCGGGATGGGATCGGTTCGTCGCTAAGCAGAACCAGAGTGGGGAGACCGTCTACCGCGACTTCCACGCCGTGGACCAAGGATCCCCGGTGCTCGTGCGCCAGTACGCGACCGACTGGCTGGCGGAGAGGGCGGTCGAGTTCGTGCGGACCGCACCGGCTGCCCGGCCATTCTTTCTCGTGTTCGCGCCGAGCGCTCCGCACTCGCCCTGGATCCCCGCGGAGCGGCACGAAGG
>JALZDC010000196.1 GCA_030862755.1 Actinomycetota bacterium | reverse complement strand
CGGATGACCCGGACGCCGACGCCACGGGACTCGGAGAACTCGAGGCCCTCGACCTCTCCTCGGAGCGCGCTCGCTTCCGTCCGGCGGGATTCCTCGGCGTACGCCTCGACGGCCTCGTCCGACTCGGCGGCGAGGACGGCGACCCGGCAGAGATCGCCCAGGTCAGGCACCGGTCCCTCCCACCGTGATCCGCGAGATCCGCAGGGTGGGAGAGCCGCTGCCCACTGGAGCCTGCTGCCCGTCCTTTCCGCAGACGCCCTCCCATGTGTCGAAGTCGTCGGCCACTGCGTCGACGGCGGACATGACCTGGATGGCGCGCCCGATCAGGTTGGCGCCGCGCACCGGGGTCGTGACCTTCCCGCCTTCGATCAGGAAGGCTTCCGAGCATCCGAACACGAAGTCACCGCTCGCGGGATTGACCTGTCCACCCCCGAGCGACGTGACGTAGACGCCCGAGTCCGTCCCTTCGATGACCGCGTCGGCTCGTTCCGACCCGTCCAGGATATTCGTGTTGGTCATCCTCGGGATCGGCGGGGCGGCGTACGATTCGCGCCGCCCGTTGCCGGTGGACACGACGTCCTCCTTGTCGGCCCGGAGTCTGTCGTAGAGGTAACCCTGGAGCACGCCGGCTTGGAACAAGACGGTTCGCTGGCTGGGCTCCCCCTCGTCGTCGAAGTCGAACGACCCCCAGCCGTTCGGGATCGTTGCATCGTCGACCCCGTTGACGAGCTCGCTCGCGCACTTCGTCCCGACAAGCCCGCGGTAGACGCTCGCCTCTTTGTCGATGGCGTCGGACTCGAGCGGGTGCCCCACCGCCTCGTGGAACAGGACACCTCCCATGCCCGGTGCGAGAACCACCGCCATCTCGCCCGCCGGCGCCGGGATCGAGTCCAGCATCGTGACGGCGCGCTGGGCCGCCTTCGCGCCGATCGCCTCGGCGGAGTATCGGTCGAAGAGCTCGACCCCGGAGCAAGCCGCGGGGCCGAAGAACCCCGTTTGGATCGTCCCATCACGAGCCGCCACGACCTGGGTGACCAGCCGGATGCGCGGCCGCTCCTCCTCGACCCAGCGGCCGTCGGAGGTCGCGATGAGGCGCCTCTGGAGCGAATCCCCGTACATCCCGACGACCTGCACGACCTCCGGGCTGAGGCCACGCGCCGCGTCGTCGAGCTCACGCAACCAGGCCACCTTGTCGGCGGGCGGGAACGCGCCGGCGGGCCGGTCCGTCCGGTTCACGCCGCGTCCCTTCCGGACGGTGAGATCGACGACGGTGTCGGGTTCGCCTTCCTGGAGCGCGGCGCTCGCCGCTTCGGCCGCCTCCAGGAGCGGATCGCGGTCGAGTCGGTTGGAGTACGCGTAGCCGTAGGAGGTGCCCAGGGCGACGCGGACCCCCGCGCCGCGATCGAGCCCGCTGGTCAGCTCCTCGACCTTGCCGTCGTCCAGCCGGATCGACGTTGAGGTTCGCTCTTCGACGAAGAGCTCAGAGAAGGATCCGCCGCGGCGGCGCGCGGCGCGCAGCACCTCTTCGACCAGCTCGCGGGGCAGCATGGCCGCGATGCTAGCAGTGAGCATCCGAGCCACTCTGCGAGGAGCGGGACGGTCCGATCGTGCGTCCGGATGTCGCCGCAACCGTGGGGTAGGCTCGGCGGGATGCGCGGGACTTGGCGGAGGACCCGGGTGTTCGGAGCCCTCCTGGCGGTGCTCACGGCCGCGTGCAGCACGACCGGCGTTGGTCAGGGGCCCAGCGTCTCCCCGCCCGCCCGAGATGATCCGCTGTCTCCCAGCGCCACGCCCAGCCCGACGGGCTCGCCGGGACCGGAGAGTGGGTTGGCCAACGGCCTGGCGACATTCAGCCTCTCCGGCGACCTCACGCTCGATGTGCGCTTGACGAGTGTTGCGACGCCGGCCGTCTGGGCCCCGCCACCGGCCCCGATGGACATCACGTGGCAGGGCACGTCGGGACAACAACTTCGCCTGTCCGGCACGTCGTTCTTGAGTCGCGCGGAGACGAACGTCGATCGCGCGTTGTCGTTCACGGTTGCCGGGCCCGACGGGACGGTGGAGTTGTCCTCGACCGCGGGGGAATGCAGCGTCACGATCACGCCGGCGCTCGCGGACAACATGGGCGGCATCTTCACCTGCACCCTCCTTACCGATGTCGAGGGCGTGACGACCGTCGACGCTCGGGGCACCTTCGTCGCCACCGGATAGCGGGCGGGCATGGAGGCCGGTCGCCGGGATCTCGCCTGGCTCGCAGGTCTCGGCGCTCTGCTACTCACCCTGATGCTGTGGCCCTACGTCGTCGATGGCTACCGATTCGGGGTGGGCCCGGACGTGCCCGTGTACCTCTGGTGGACGCGGGTCGGGGCGAGCGAGGGACTGTCGATGGTGGGAAGCCGGCCCGGCGCGCCGGCGCTCGCCGCGGCGCTCGCCGCCGGCG
>JALZDC010000184.1 GCA_030862755.1 Actinomycetota bacterium | reverse complement strand
GCCGGAGCCGCCGCCGCGATCGGAGCCGCCCTCATCGCGATGGTGGGACACCTCACGGTCGGCAAGGAGGGGTTCGAGGACCTCGATGCGCGGATGCGATCACTCGTGGAGACGGCCGACGGCGAGCGGCAGGCGTTCCTCGCGCTCGCCGACCAGGACGCGCAGGCGTTCGAGTCCGTGATGGGGTCGTTCAAGCTCCCCAAGGGAACCGACGAGGAGAGGACCGCGCGAACGCTCAGGATCCAAGAGGCGTACGAGGCTGCCGCCGAAGTCCCGCTCCGGCTCGCGAAGCGTGCCATCCAGCTGATGGAGCTGGCCGAGGACACCACCGCCATGGGGAATCCGCACGCCGCGTCGGACGGGTACTCGGCGGGCGCCTTCCTGTTCTCCGCCGCCCTGTCCGCGATGGCGAATGTCCGGATCAACGCCGCCGGCCTCAAGGACCAGTCGAAGGGACAGGCGCTGTTCGACGAGTGCGACACCCTTCGGGAGCGGGCCGACACCCTCCTGCACCAGATCGAAGAGGCCTTCCTCCTCCGCCTCGCGACCTGAGCGGCGCGACGTCGGTTCGCCTAGGCTTCTGGAGCGGTGAAGATCGACTCGGTCGTCTTCGATTGCCAGGACGCCGCGCCTCTCGCGCGGTTCTGGGCCGCGGCCCTCGGATGGACCGTCGCGCCGTACGACGAGGATGAGCTCGAGCGTCTCGCGTCCAAGGGGATCTACGACCCCGAGGACGATCCTTCAGTCATGGTCGAGCCACCGGAAGGCGCCGATCTTCCGGTGCTCTTCTTCACCGAGGACCCGGAGGAGAAGGCGGCCAAGAACCGCGTCCACCTGGATCTCGCCGCCGACCGGTCACTCGAAGACGAGGTGCAGCGGCTGGAGGGTCTGGGGGCGCATGTCCGGAACTGGGCGGAGGACAGCGGGAGCATGTGGTGCGTGATGCTGGATCCTCAGGGCAACGAGTTCTGCGTGGTGTCGCCGTCGGGCGATGACGGCGACGACTGACACGGTGCCGATGAGGAGGATCCGCCCGCCGACCGGGCCGCACCCTAGAAGAGGCCCACCGTCCGGCCCTGCTCGTCGAGGTCGACGTTCATGAACGCCGGCGACCTTCCGAGACCCGGCATCCGTTGCATGTCGCCGCAGAGGACCACCACGAACCCTGCACCGGCGCTGGGTACCACGCCCCGGACGGGGAGCCGATAGCCGCTCGGGCGGTTCAGCATCAGCGGGTCGTGGCTGAGCGAGAGGTGGGTCTTGGCCATGCAGACGGGCAGAGCGCCGAACCCCAGCTGGTCCATCCGAGCGAGGTCCTTCTCGGCCTGGGGTTGATAGTCGACGCCATCAGCCCCGTAGACCCTCGTGGCGATCGCGTCGATCTGCTCCCTCAGCGGCGTCCCCTCCGGGGTGAGGAACCGGAACGAGCTCGGTCGTTCGCTCGCCGCGACGACCGCTTCGGCAAGCTCCACGGCGCCGGCGCCGCCTTCCGCGAACCCGCGGTTCACGACGACCGTCTCGGCGCCGGCGCCACCGGCGAGCTCCTGGATCGCCTCGATCTCCTTCTCCGTGTCGGTCGGGAAGGTGTTGATCGAGACGACGCACGGCAGCCCGTAAGTGCGGACGATCCCGATGTGGGCGGCAAGGTTGTCGATCCCCCTCCGAAGCGCGTCCACGTCCTCGTTCGCAAGTTGATCGAACGGCATCCCCCCGTGCGACTTCGTGGCCCGCACGGTGGTGACCAGCACTCCCGCGGAGGGGGCGAAGCCGCCCGCCCGGCATACGATGTCGCAGAACTTCTGGAAGCCCAGGTCCGAAGCGAACCCGGCTTCGGTCACGACGTAGTCGGCGAGCTTCAACGCGATGCGGTCCTCGATGATCGAGTTGTTCGCGTGCGCGATGTTGCCGAACGGCCCGGCGTGGATCAGCGTGGGCTGACCCTCGAGCGTCTGCACCAGGTTGGGCTCGATGGCCTCCTTGAGGATCACCGCCATCGCGCCGGCGACCTTGAGTTCCTCGGCCGTGACCGGGGTACCGTCGTACGTGGACGCCACCACGATCCTCCCCAGTCTCGCCCTGAGGTCGGCGAGGTCGCTCGCCAGCGCGAGCACGGCCATGACCTCCGATGCCGCCACGATCACGAATTGGTTCTCCCGGGGGACGCCATGTGCCTTCCCGCCGAGCCCGACGACGCCGTACCGAAGCTCGCGGTCGTTCACATCGAGCGTCCGCGGCCACGTCACCGAGACGGGATCGATCCCCAGTGGGTTGCCGTGGTAGATGGATGCGTCGAGGGCGGCCGCCAAGAGATTGTGAGCCGCCTGGACCGCGTGGAAGTCTCCGTTGAAATGGAGGTTGATCTCCTCCATCGGGACGACCTGGGCGAACCCGCCCCCGTTGCCCCCGCCCTTGATCCCGAAGACCGGCCCCATCGAGGGCTCTCGCAGGCAGAGCATCACGTTCTTGCCGATCCGCCCCATCCCCTGTGTGAGCGAGATCGAGGTGGTGGTCTTTCCCTCGCCGGCCTTCGTCGGCGTGATCGCGGTCGTGATGATGAGCTTGCCGTTCGGGCGGTCGGCGAGGCGATCGACGATCGAGAGGGAGAGCTTCCCTTTGAAGCGACCGTACTGCTCGAGCTCCTCTTCGAGGATCCCCGCGTCCGTGGCGACGTCGGTGATGGGACGAAGCACGGCCTCCTGCGCGATCTCCAGCCCGCTCTTCACGGCCTCGCCTCCCGTCGGCTCTCGTCGGCGCTCTTGGCCCCTGGGGGTCGCGTGAGGATACCCATTCCCTTGGCTCATCTGTCGTCACGCGCGGCTGGTGGTGACCGCGCAACGGGTCCTCGCAACGACGTAGGATGCGCCCAGCCGGCCTGCTGGAGGGCCGGACGAAGGGAGGCGCGAGTTGGGCACCGACATCGAGCAGTTCGTGGAGCGGTCCGGCCGCGACGACGCGATCAAGGAAGTCCGTCGGCAGATCGACGCCGAGGGCGTGACCTACATGTACTACCAGTTCGTCTCGGTGACCGGACGCATCATGGGCAAGGGGATCCCCGCCAAGCATTGGGAGACGATCGCTCGCAAAGGCTTCCAACTCGTGTACGGATCCACCGCCAACCTGTTCGTCGACCGCGACGGCAACTACATCGGCTACGGCCCGGAGGCTCGGGAGCTCGTCGGCGTCCCCGACGTCGAGACCTTCTGTGTGCTTCCCTGGGATCGGAAGACCGCGAGGGTCTTCTGCACGCTGTTCCGAGGGCGGGAGGAGGAGGTCGACGGTGGCGCCTTCCTGACGTCGGACTGTCGCGGCAACCTCAGGCGGATCCACGACGAGTTCACGGCCGAGACCGGATTGCATCTCCGCGCCGGCACCGAGCCCGAGATGATGTGGCTGAAGACCAACCCGGACGGCACCCCCTCGGTCGACGGCAAGACGAAGCCGTACTGCTACCACATCGACCAGTTCTCCGAGCTCCAGCCGATCATCCACAAGGTGATGGAGTACGGGGAGGCCATGGGCCTGGACATGATCCAGGGCGACCACGAGGACGCGCCCGGGCAGCTCGAGCTGAACTTCATGTTCGACAGGGCAGAGCTCACGGCGGACCGCCTGACGACCTACCGGCAGATCTGTCGGCAGGTCGGCCGGGAGATGGGGGCGTTCGCCTGCTTCATGCCGAAGCCGTTCATGGGTGTCTCGGCCAACGGGTGTCACCACAACATCTCCCTGTGGCAGGGCGACGAGAACATGTTCATGCCGGACGGCGACGATCCCCGGGTGCCGGGCAAGGTCGGGCTGCACGCGATCGGCGGGGTGCTGGAGCACCTCCGGGCGCTCACGTGCATCACATCCCCGACCGTGAACTCCTACCGTCGCTTCTGGGACGCGGGCTTCTGGGCGCCGGTCTTCGCGGACTGGGGGTTCCAGAACCGAACGACCGCCTTGCGGATCTCGGCGCCGGGTCGCTACGAGTATCGCTCGGTGGACTCGTCGGTGAACCCGTACCTCTCGTTCGCGGCGCTGCTGATGGCGATGCAGGACGGGCTCTCCCGCAACCTCGACCCGGGTCCGCCGGAGGAGCGCAACATCTACGAGGCGATCGCGGAGGGCAAAGACGTCGCGAAGATCCCCGAGACCCTCGGAGAGGCGCTGGACGCCCTCGAAGCGGACGACGTGGTGAAGGCCGCTCTCCCGGGCGACATGTACCGCGTCTTCATGCACTACAAGCGCGACGAGTGGAACCGGTTCATCTCCACCGTGAGCGACTGGGACATCAGCGAGTACCTCGACATCCTGCCCTGACCGGAAGGAGCGGACAGCTGACATGTGCGGGATCGCAGGCATCATCCATCGAGACAGCTCGGCTGACGTCGGGACCGAGATGACCCGGATGCTCCAGGCGATGAAGCACCGGGGGCCCGACTCGTCAGGCTACGCGCTGTTCGGGGAACCGTCCGAGCTGGTCGTGATCCGCTTCAAGCTGGCCGACGCGAACGACCCTCGTGACTTCGACTTCAAGGAGCGCCTGGAGCGGCATCGCCAGGAGGTGGAGTCGCGTCTCCACAAGATCGGGGCTTCCGTCGATCGGGTGGAGAGCGAGACCGAGTACGCCTACCGTGCAACGGTCCGCTACGACGGCGACATGAAGTCTCTGGCGGACTACCTGGAAGACGTTCCGGGATGCGAGGTCCTCTCGCTCGGGCATTCCCTTGAGATCGTGAAGGATCTGGGCGACGCGCAGGAGGTCTCGGACCTGTATCGCCTGGGGGGCTTCACCGGTACCCACGCGATCGGTCACGTCCGTATGGCGACCGAGTCAGACGTGGACATCTCTGGAGCGCATCCCTACTGGGCATACCCGTTCTCCGACGTCGCGGTGGTGCACAACGGCCAGCTCACCAACTACTTCCATTGGAAGCGCCGGCTGGAGTCCAACGGGGAGCGGTTCCAGTCGGAGTGCGACTCCGAGATCATCGCGGTCTACCTGGCGGAGAAGATGGCGAACGGCGATTCGCTCGAGGACGCGATGCACAAGAGCCTCGAGGACCTCGACGGCGTCTTCACGTACATGGCGGTCACCAAGGATGCGCTCGGCGTGGCCAAGGATGAGATGGCTGCGAAACCACTCGTCCTGTACGAATCCGATGGGATGGTCGCGATGGCGTCGGAGGAGATCGCGATCCGCGCCGTGCTCGACCGGGAGATCGACACCTCCGATCCGTACGAGGGGCAGGTGCTCGTATGGACACGATGAGCGGGCAGAGGCGCACCACCTACGACGCGAGGGGCCTCGCGGAGCCGCACGCCGAGATCCCCGAGGTCTCGGAGATCGACGGCCCCACGGCCACCTTCGACGCGACGGATCTGACCACTCGCCAGATCAATCTCGAGCTGCGCTGGCTGATCTACGAGCGAGGCGCCCGAGACATCACGGTGCGGAACCCCGGCGCCAAGCACTCGATCGGCGTCGGGATCCTCCAGCGCTGCCGGATCCGGTTCGAGGGCTCCCTCGGGTACTTCGGGCTGGGGTTGATCGATGGCCCGGAGATCACGGTGACCGGGCGCGTCGGCTGGTCTTCCTGCGAAAACATGATGTCGGGGGTCGTCGTGATCGAGAAGAACGCCGGCTCCCTGACCGGAGCGGCCATGCGAGGCGGAGACCTCCTCGTCAAGGGAAGCGTCGGCGCGCGGACGGGTATCGACCAGAAGGGGGGGACGATCATCGTCGGGGGCGACGCCGGGACGATGACCGCCTTCATGATGCAGCGAGGCCGACAGATCATCCTCGGGGACGTGGGCCCAGGGCTCGGTGACTCGATGTACGAGGGTTCGATCTACGTGGCTGGGAAGGTCAAGTCGCTCGGGATCGACTGCATCGAGGGATCTTGGACCGACGCGGACACGGAGCTGATCGAGCGGAAGTTCCGGATCTACGGACTCGGGAGCCCGCCTTCGTTCCAGAAGTTCGTCTGCGGCAAGATGCTCTACAACTACGACAACCTCGAGCCGAGCGAGAAGAAGTTCGTTCTCTGAAGGGTCACCGTCAGGACATCGACGCCAGGGATCGAAGGAGACGAGATGGCAGAGGTCTCATCCCGCAAGGACGTGCTCGGTCAGAGCCCGATCTTCACGGAGGAGGTCATCAACGACATCCACGTGAAGTCAGAGCTCGGGCGATACCGCATGCGCGGGTTCTCGATGTTCAAACCGATCCCGCACTGGGACCAGCTGATGTTCCTGCCCGGCACCCTGACTCGCTTCGTGATCGAAGGCTACCGGGAGAAATGCGAGACGAAGACGGTGCTGGGTGCCCGGTTCGCGAAGCACCCGATCGAGCTGGACATCCCGATCTACATCACGGGGATGTCGTTCGGGGCGCTCTCGCTCGAAGCCAAGATGGCCCTGGCCAAGGGCGCGTCGATGGCCGGGACGGCGACCTGCTCGGGCGAGGGAGGCATGATCCCGCCTGAGCGAGACCTCTCGACGAAGTGGTATTACCAGAACATCCAGTCCCGGTACGGGTTCAACCCGCACCACCTGATGCTCGCCGACGCGTGCGAGTTCTTCATCGGCCAGGGCTGCAAGGTCGGGCTCGGCGGCCATCTGATGGGTCAGAAGGTGACGGAGCAGGTCGCGGAGATGCGATCGCTCCCCGCGGGGATCGATCAGCGCTCGCCGGCGCGACACCCCGACTGGCTCGGACCGGATGACCTGTCCCTGAAGGTGCAGGAGGTGCGCGAGGCGACGGACTATCGGATCCCGATCCAGCTGAAGCTCGGGGCCGCGCGGGTCTACGACGACGTTCGTATGGCCGCCAAATGTGGGCCCGACATCATCTACCTGGACGGCGCCGAGGGCTCGACGGGAGCGGGTCCGCACATCGCGACGGAGGAAACAGGCATCCCGTTGATGGCGGCGATCCCCGAAGCGCGCCGAGCCCTGGAGGACGTGGGGCTCGCCGACGAGGTCGACCTGGTCGTGGCCGGTGGTATCCGCAACGGCGCCGACGTCGCGAAGTGCATCGCGCTCGGCGCCACCGCTGTCGCGATCGGCACCGGTGCGCTGATGGCGCTGAACTGCAACAAGGAGATCCCGGGGGTCACGGACTACGAAGGGACGGTCGGGGTCCCCGCGGGGCAGTGCTATCACTGCCACACGGGCCGCTGCCCGGTCGGGATCACGACCCAGGACCCGGAGCTCCGGAAGCGACTGGAGGTGGACTCGGCCGCGACGCGCGTCTACAACCTCCTCACGGCGATGACGATGGAGCTCCAGATGCTCGCCCGGGCATGCGGGAAGACCGACGTGCACTCGCTCGAGCGCGAAGATCTCTGTGCGCTCACGGTCGAGGCGGCAGCGATGGCGAAGGTGCCCCTGGCCGGCACGGACTACATCCCCGGCGTCACCGAGCAGGGAACGTTGGACGAGATCAAGACCATGATGCAGAAGTACCTGGCTGACACGGGCCAGTTCCCGACGTAGAGGAGAAGCGATGGACGAACCGCATCTGTCGACGAAGATCGGGATCGACGCCGAAGAGCTCGCGGGACACCGATTCCCGTACCAGGACGACATCTCGCTCGTCGAGGACATCGACCTCGACGCCCTGACGCCGGGTCAGGATCTGAACTGGCTGGAGGACATCACGCTCCTCGAGGAGGACGGCATCGCCGCCGTGTTCGACCGCTACTCGAACTCCTTCCTGAAGATCTACTTCGAGATCCCCTCGGGTCGTGGAGACGAGTTCGCTCGCAAGGTACTCATGAAGCATCTGATCGAGGGCAACTCGTACGGGATCCAGCTGAAGAAGAAGCACGCGAAGTTCCCACAGCCTACGCTCGGCCCGTGGGTGGAGGGCTCGGAGACCGTCGGCGCGGACTGGAAGCCGAGTGTGATGGAGGGCTGGGAGCGGCCCGCCGGGCACTGACCCTGTGGTGTCGGACCGCCGCCCGCTGGTCGCGATATCGGAGGGCTTCGCTGACTACGGCGACTACTACGGCTACGGGTACGGGCGGG
>JALZDC010000179.1 GCA_030862755.1 Actinomycetota bacterium | reverse complement strand
AACGGCCCCGTGCGACGCGTCACGGACAGGTATCCGCCGTAGTTGAACCACAGCTCGTACGTCATGGTCTGCGGCGTGGGCGAGGGCGTCTCCAGCTCTCCCGTCGGCAACGCGGTCGGCGACGTTGCGGGCTCCGTGCTCGGTGCCGGGCCGAGCGGCTGGGCACCACCGTCGGCGCAGGCGGTGGAAAGTGCCGCCAGCGTCGCCGCCATCGCGATCAAACGCTTCATGATTGCCTCCTGCCTGTTGGGGACGCGATCCATGCTCGGCGTACGCCGCAACAGAGGAACCCCATCCGCGTTACGGCTCGGCAACAGGGCGATCGCCGGGCAGGCGAAGCGTGAACCGCGAGCCGGTGCCTGGCTCGCTCCGTACCTCGACATCCCCGCCCACCAGCCGCGCGTTCTCGCGCGCGATCGCCAGCCCGAGACCGCTGCCGGGCCCCGAGCGCGCCGCGTCGGCGCGGTAGAAGCGATCGAAGAGGTGCGGAAGATGCTCGGGCGCTATCCCTGGGCCGGCGTCGGCGACCTCGACGAACGGCCCCTCCGCATCTCGTCCCACCTGGACCGCGACATCATCTCTGCCGTGGTCAAGCGCGTTGCCGATCAGGTTGGCCACGATACGATCGACCCGAGACCGGTCGGTCGTCACGGTGACCGGCTCGGATCTGATGGCGATCCGTCCCTGCCACCCCCGGCTGCGGACCGTCCCGTCGATCAGCGCGTGGAGATCCAGCGATTCGAGGTGGACCTCCTCCCGGCCCGTATCCAACGAGGCCAGGCTCGTCAGATCCTCGATCAGCCTGCGCAAGCGCCCGACGTCGCCGACGAGCAGCTCCGCCGCCCGGCGTGCCTCGGGTGGCATCCGCTCGAGATGCTCCTCCAAAACCGACGCCTCGGACACGAGCGCGGCGACGGGCGTCCGAAGCTCGTGGGACACGTCGGACGTGAAGCGCCTCCCCCACGCCTCTGCCTCGGCGAGCGTGGCGATACGGCCGGCCGCGACGCGCGCGAGGGCGAACGCGACCACGACGATCGCGACCCAGCCGATCGCGAGCGCGACCCCGAGCTCCCGGAGATCGTCTTGGATCCCCCCTTCCGGGAAGGCGAAATAGAGCTCGGCATCACGACCCGGCGTGGGGCCGCCGACCACCAAAGTTGGGTCACCGCCGACGTCCATCCGGTCGAAGCCGAGCTGCCCGCCATCGGCGAGGTCACGCAGACCGCGCGGGATCCTGATGCCGAACGAGGGGTCCGAGCGATAGACCTCTCCGTCGAGGAACAGGACGGCGTGGATCCCTCGATCCTCGTAGCTCTCCACCGCCTGCTGGAGGTTGGTCGTATCCGCGAGGAGGGAGTCGTCTGCCAATCGCAGGTCGAACACGGCCTCGGCGCGGGCCCGCTCGAGGGAGTCACGGAGACGGGCATCCCGGACCAGCACGAAGACGACCATCGCGAGCGCCGCGCCCACGACCGACGCCACGAGCACGACGACCACCGCGATCCGGCGAGGCGACCATGATGGACCGACCACGTCGATCAACCTCGCTCGAGCCGGTAGCCGACCCCACGCACCGTCGAGATGGTCGCCGGACGGTTTGGATCGTCCTCGATCTTGGCGCGGAGTCGCTGGATGGCGACGTCGACCAGTCGCGAATCACCGAGGTACTCGTAGTCCCAGACCCGGGCGAGGAGCACCTCCCGGGTGAGGACCTGACCGGGCCGCCGTGCCAGCTCTACGAGGAGACGGAACTCGGTCGCCGTGAGGGCGAGGTCCCGCTTATCCCTCCGTGCGACGAAGCCGGCAACGTCGATCTCGAGGTCACCGACACGGAGAACCTGGTCCGCTGGCTCCGCGGCCGCGCGGCGCAACAACGCCCGGCATCGAGCCACGAGCACGGGCATGTCGAAGGGCTTCGTCACGTAGTCGTCGGCGCCGAGCTCCAGACCGACGATGACATCGGTCGCGTCGGCACGGGCGGTCAGCATCACGATCGGGATCCGGCTGTCCTTGCGGACTTCGCGGGTGATCTCGAACCCGTCGAGCGACGGCAGCATCACGTCGAGCACCGCGAGGTCGAACGGATCACGACGGAGGCGCTCGAGGCCCTCCCGGCCGTCGGCGCACGAGGTCACGCGGAATCCCGCGTTGGAGAGACCGAGCGCTGCCATCTCGCGGATCGAGGGGTCGTCCTCGACCAGAAGCACCCGTTCGTCCACGGGCGAAGCGTAGTCCGGTCAGGACGCGATCTCGTCCACGTCGTGATCGGTCAACGCGGCCGCCAGACGATCGAAGCGGCGGGCCATCCGGCCTCTCGCGGGCAACAGGCGTCCTCGCTCCTGCGCCGATCGCACGCCGCGCTCGAGTGGCAGCACGGCAAGCGCTCGCTCCCCGAAGACCCTCTCGACATCGCCGGGGGTGACCTCGCTCCTCGCCGACCGGTTCACGACGAACGCGACCCTGCCCTCAAGGTGGAGATGCGAGAAGGCCTCCATCGCGCGAGACGTGGCTCGGAACGACACCACGTCGAGCGTGAGGACCTCGAGCAGCCGATCGGCCGTCTCTGCGCCCGCGAGCGTCATGGGCCCGAGCGCCCGAGGAAGATGGACCACAACGGCGTCGGCGACTCCCGCTGCGGCGTCGGTGACGAGCCGGAGCTCTTCCGGGCCAAGGCGAGCCGCCTCCTCGGGCGGCGGTGGGAGGAGGACGTCGATCTCGCTTGAATGGCGCCAGAGGGCTCTCCTGAGCTGCTCCGGGCCGAGGTCCTCGCCGAGCGAGGCCGCATCGGCGAACGTGTGGACGGGTTCGGCA
>JALZDC010000176.1 GCA_030862755.1 Actinomycetota bacterium | reverse complement strand
GTTCACCTCCACCGTGCGGAAATGGCTCGAATAGAACTCGAGCCACCTCCGCTGCGGAAGACCCTCGGGTTAGAAGCGCCCTCGCCAGTCGTCGTACTGCCATCCGCTCGTGCCGACGTGAACCGTTCGCACCGCGTCGCTCCTCGAGAAGAGATCCTCACCCGGTTCATCTCCGCAGGCGACCGCGCCGAAACCGCATCGCCGGAAGACTTCCCGGACGGCGAGGGATGAGGCGAGGCTTATCATGGACGCATGCGGGGCGACCGGGTCGAGATCGTCGTCGACGTCGGCAACGGTGTTCAGACCTACGAGATCGAGGCGACCCGCGCGGGACGCCGCGTGGAGGTCTCCACCGGGCGAGGTGTTGTTGAGGTCGCCGAGGTCACCCGCGGGGGCAAGGCCGTGAGGACCGGGCGCTTCATGTCCGCTCGCGTGGTCGCGCTGGTGGAGCATCCGGCGGAGGCCGAACCGAGCCTCGGGCGATCGAGAGGCCGCAGGACCGTCCGAGGTCAGTCTTCGCTGCTCTAGGTCAGACCGGTCCCTTCCAGCACCTCTTTCAGGATGGCGACGGGTCGATCGATCGCCACGCAGCGGCTACCCGAGGTACGGCTCGGCGTTCCCCGTCTCGGCCAGTACCTTCAACCTCCCGAGGATCCCGGCCCACGTGAAGCCGATCGAAGCGAACTCCCACTCCGGCTGCTCGTCGGCGAAGCCGACATGTCGGAAGAGCACCCGCGTCCCGCCGTGCTCCTCCTCGGGGGACAGCGACCACTTGACGATCGTGCCCTGCCAGAAAGGGAAGTCACCGAGACACGTCCAGGTGACCACGTTCGGCTCGATCCGGTCGACGCGCATCCGCAGCGGCACCGGCGCGCCCTGGAAACCGAACCGAGCCTCGGTGCCGATCGCGGGTTCGGCGATCGAGTCGGATGTCCAGAACGACGACAGACCCTCTTTGGTCGTGAGCGCGTCGACGATGGTCGGGGCGCCCGCGTGCGCCTCGACCCCGAGCAGGATGTCTCGTCCCATGTCGCTCCCTCCCGGTCGGTGGAGAGGCCTATTTAAGCTGAAGCTTAAGAGGTGTGTCAATCCGAAGGAGATGCTTAACTATGCAGCGTGCAGGCCGTGCTCGATGCGATCAGCAGTCCTCGGAGGCGCAAGATCCTGCGTCTGGTCTGGGATGGCGAACTCTCGGCCGGCGAGATCGCAGCGAGGTTCGATGTGAGCTGGCCGGCGGTCTCACAGAACCTGAAGGTTCTGCGAGCTGCCGGCCTCGTTCGAGAGCGCCGGCAGGGGACCAAGCGCTTCTACCGGGCCGACCGCGAGGCGCTCGGTCCGGTAGGGGCCCTGCTCCGCCAGATGTGGGAGCAGGACCTCGACGCGCTCGAGCGGACGATCGAACGAGACCGGCATGGCTGAACGCATCGTCGACGTCGAGCGCCGAATCGCCGCCACCCCCGATGAGGTCTTCACCTATCTGACGGACCCCGAGAAGTACACGCGATGGAAGGGGGAGCGGGCGGAGCTCGACCCCCGGCCCGGCGGGCTCTATCGGGTCCGCATGGGACCCGATGCCGTCGCGCGTGGCGAATACGTGGAGGTCGAGCCGCCGAGCCGGGTGGTGTTCACGTGGGGATGGGAGGGCAGCGGGGACGTGCCTCCCGGCTCCACCACGGTGGAGATCACCCTTCGCCCGGACGGTGACGGGACGCTCCTGCGCCTCCGGCACACAGGGTTCCCCTCCGACGCGGACGCCGACCTCCATCGCGAGGGCTGGGAGATGTACGTGGGGCGCCTGGTCGCGGTGACAGCCGAGGACGCCTCCGGCGATCCGTCCACCCCTCCAGGTCTCAGCCGCCCGTGACGTGCTCCTCGGCGTTCTCGGCACGGAGCTGAGCCAGGCGATCGAGCGCGCGGCCTCCCCACCCCGCGATCTGCTGCTCGCCGAGCTCGCTCGAGATCCGGATCGCGCTCTTCAGGTCCTCCTCGCCCTCGTCCAAGCGCCCGAGGTCGCGGTAGGAGATCCCTCGTTCCGCGAGTGCATCGGCCATCTCCCAGCGGGCGCCGAGCTCCTTGAAGATCTCGATCGCCTCATCGAACCGTGAGATCGCTTCCTCGTGGTTCCCGAGATCCTCGTCGAGCCGTCCACGCTGGACCATCGTCACCGCGACGCTGAACCGGTCGCCCATCTCATCGGCGAGCTCCCTCGCCTGCTCGATCAACCGAGCGGCTTCCTCGGTGATGTTCTGCTGCGCGAGGTTGATGGACAGTGCGGTCAAGGCCCGGACGCGCGCCCACGTGTCGTCGTGCTCTTCGGCCAGTGCCAGGGCTCGGTGCCAGATCTGGTCCGCCTCCCCGAAGTCATCCCGCGTCCACGGGACCCAGCCTGCGAACAGCAGGGACCTCGACATGGCCCAGGCATCGTCGAGCTCCCCGGCCGCGGCGAGCGAGTCGGCCAGGAGCCGCTCGGCCTTCTCGAGATCCCCCTCGACGTTGATCGCGATGTCGCCCTGATAGCGGAGGGCCAGCGCGAGCGTCCAGGCGTCGTCGAACTTCTCTCCGAGCTCGACGGCCCGCGCCAGCGCCTGGCTCGCGGCCGGATACTCGCCCAGCCAGTAGCGCGATTCCCCTGTCCCCGCCAGGGCGCGAGCTTCCCGCGCCTGCCAAGTGCTCTCGGGCCCGGCCAACGCGAGCGCTCGCTCGTAGTACTCCACGGCCGACCGGCTCTCCATCCTCCTGCGGGCGCGGTCGCCGGCAAGGATGAGGGCGTCGACCGCGCGATCGGGCAGGCGTCGGTCCGCGGGGTCGAGGTCGAGGGAGGCCAGGGCGGCGCGCTCCAGATGGTCCGCGGCATACGAACGATGACCCGACTCCATCAGGGCGTCCGCGATCCGCTCGTGCAGGCTCACCCGCTCGCGCTTGGGCAGGCTCGCATACGCGACCTCCCGGACGGTCTCGTTACGGAACCGCCAGCGCGGTGCTCTGCCGGCGTCATCGCGGACCAGGATCTCGGCTTCCTCCAAGCCGCGGATCTCGTCCGCGTCGACGTCCGAGACCGTCGCGAGCTCCTCCAGGTCGAAGGAGTAGATGAAGAGAG
>JALZDC010000167.1 GCA_030862755.1 Actinomycetota bacterium | reverse complement strand
CGCCGAGGAGGAGGGAGGATCCGCCACCGTCAGAGGACACCGAGGAGCCGTTCGTACCGAGACCGACGGACCCCGTGGCGGCGCCGGCTGATCCGGTTCCGACCTCATAGGTCATCCGCGCGATCGGCCGCTTGCCGACCATGGCCACGACGGTGTGCACGCCGGGTGCTGCTTGAGGCACGGTGGCGGTGGCGGCGAAGTTCCCCTTGGCGTCGGTGGTGGCAATGCCGATGATCGGACCTGCGGAAGAGTTCCATCGCAGCTCGACGGGCACGGTGGCGCCCATCGCCTCGCCACGCACCAGGACCGGACTGCCTTGGAACGCGACAGGCTCCCCGGTTGTCCCTGATGCCTCTGTGACCGGTGTGATGGACAGGATGCGCGGCACCGCCGTGCATGCCAGCGCCAAGCCACCCCACGCCATCAGCGCCATCCCAAGAGCGGATGCGGCCGCGACCGCCGTCTTTCGTCTCATCCCCCAACCTCCCACAGCCCTCAGTATGGCAAAGACCTTGCCGACAAGGCTGAAGTAGACCTGAAGAATAGCTGAAGATTCCCTGAAGATCGCCGGCTCTCGATGGTGCCAGGAAGGTCCTCGTGCGACAGTGTGCTGTATGTTGCGCGCACTTAGCGGGGCCGTCGCAGACCAGCAGAATGGGGACGTGCCCAGACGCGTGCCCCGGATTCTTGTGGTGGAAGACGATGTGGCCATCCGATCCGCGCTGGAGGTCGCGCTTGTCGAAGAGCGTTACGAGGTCTGCTGCAGGTCTGAAGGGACCGACATCGAGCGGTTGATCGACTCGTTCCGCCCGGACCTGGCCATCCTCGACGTCCGGCTCCCCCCTGGCACCCCGAACGGCTTCGATCTCGGGCGCCTCCTCCGCCGGCGTTCCGATGCTCCGCTGCTCTTCCTGACGGCCGCCGACCAGATCGAAGATCGGCTCGAAGGCTTCGACGTCGGTGCCGATGACTACGTCGTCAAGGGCGACTTCAACATGGCCGAGCTGTTGGCCAGGGTCCGTGCTCTTCTGCGACGAGCCGGGCGGCTGGCCTCGGGGACGACCGAGATCGGCGACCTCGAGCTCGACGAGGGCAGTCGAACAGTCGTGCGCGGCGGCGCCAAGGTCGACCTGACCCGGACGGAGTTCGACCTGCTGGCCGTGCTGGCGAGGAACCCGGACAGGGTCTTCTCCAAGGTCGAGCTGCTGAGCCGGGTCTGGGGCTTCGACCATTACGATCTGAACCTCGTGGAGGTCCACATGAGCGCCCTGAGGCACAAGCTCGAGGCGCATGGCCCGCGCCTCATCCACACCCGTCGGGGCGCTGGGTACGTCTTCCAGCCATGACCCTGCATGCGGCGAACACGAGCCGTCTCGTCGACGCCCGGAGCACCCAGGAGCTGGAGACGGTCCGCGCTGAGCGCCAGGGGCTGCAGCAGCTTCTGCATGAGATCACCCAGTACTCCGACGACGGCTTCGTCGTGACCGACGCCAACGGCAACATCCTGGAGTGGAGCGGTGAGGCGGAGCGCATCCTGGGGTGGACGAAGCACGACGTCCTCGGTCGCCAGATGATCCTCCTGCCCCCGGGCGCCGGCGACAGCGGTGAGATCGGCGATCTTCTCCACGCCGACACCGGGAGCCGGCCGATCAGGGCCGAGCTGCCTGCGATGCATCGCGACGGGCACGCGGTCCAGGTCCGGCTCACGCTGTGGTCCCGCCGGGATCGGAGCGGGACCGCCCTGTACGCGCTCATCCGCGAGCTCGGGAGCCCGCCGGCGGAGCCCCCCGTCGCGTACTGCGACGTCGGCTCGATCGTCGAGTCGTCCGACGCTGCCATCGTCGGGGAGGGCCTCGACGGGACCATACGAACATGGAACCGGGCGGCCGTCCAGCTCTACGGCTATGCCCCTGAGGAGGTGATCGGAAGACCGTCGACCGTCGTCGTACCTCCTGAACGCCTGGAGGAGGCGGACCGCCTGGCCGAGGGCGCCCGTCGGGGTCGCCACGTCCACAATCGAGAGACGGTGCACCTGCGCAAGGACCGCACAAGAGTCGACGTGGCGGTCACGGTCTCGCCGATCCAGGGCAGTGACGGCGTGATCACGGGCGTGTCGACGATCGCGAGGGACATCACCGAGCAACGCCGGATGGCTGCCGCGCTCGAAGCGGCCCTCGAGGAGGCCCGCCAGTCCGACGCGCGCAGCCGCCGGCTCGTCGCCGACGTCGCTCATCAGATCCGCAATCCATTGGCCGGGATACGAGCCTGTGCCGAAGTGCTCCTCCGGG
>JALZDC010000127.1 GCA_030862755.1 Actinomycetota bacterium | reverse complement strand
AGCCGGCGCCGCTGGATCTCTACGAGCGCTACCTCCAACAGCGCCGGCTCGCGGTCCCTGCGGCCACCGCCGCCTGGGGTCTGATGGCGCTCTTCGGCCTCGCGGGGGTCCTCGCGCTGGCGTTCCGCCGGCGCGTGTCCCCCCGCGCCTTCGTCGTGGTCGAGGCACTCGCCGGCACGTTGCCGTGGCTCGCCCTCGGCCTCCTGCTCGTGGGGCACCTGCCGTCCCTCACCGTCGCCACGGTTGTCCCCTTCCTGTTCGCGGTGGTCGTCGTCGGCGTGGCCTTCACCAGGTGGCTGGGGGCGCGCCGGGGGATCTTCGCCGCCCTCGCTGTCTGCGGGGCCGCCATCCTGATGGTTCTCGGTCTCGAAGCCGCGTTCGGCTGGCCGGCCGCCGTCACCCCGCTCGCCGGGGGCGGACAACTCGACGGCGGCCGCTTCTTCGGGATGCCGAACGTCGAGATCGGCATCGTGCTCGGGTCCGCGATGTTCGTCGCGCAACGCACGCGCGTCGTCACGGGTCTGGTGCTCCTCGTGGCGTGTGCTCTCGTCGCCGGCTCCCCGTGGACCGGCTCGAACTTCGGCGCCGCGATCACGCTCTTCGCGGCTGCGGGCCTGTGGCTCGCGATCAGCCTTCGCCGGCCTTGGTGGATGGTGGCGGTGATCACAGGCGTCATGACCGCGATCGGCATGGGTGTGATCGCGGTGATGCACCGATACCTGACCGGCCGGTCGACGCACGTCACGGCCTTCTTCGAGGAGACCGAGGGCATATCGGGGGCCGTCGATCGACAGCTCGAGCGTCTGGGGGTGGGGCTCGACCTCATCGCCGACAACCCGCTCGCGTTGATCCCGGTGGTGGGCACGCTCGTGTTGCTGGTGGTGGTCCTGCGCCCGCCAACCGCGATCGCTCGCAGCTTCGAGGGGCACGAGGCCTGGCGCGATGCGGTTCTGGTCATCGGGCTCGGTTCGATCGTCGCCTACCTCGCCGAGGACACCGGGGCGGCGGCCGTCGGCTTCGCGTTCGGGTTCGCGCTGTCCGGCCTCATCGAGGTGTCTCTCGCCTCCGCCCGGGAGATGATGACCCGATGAGCGCGTACGTGCCCCCGCGGCCGGACGGGCCGTACGTCGAGCAGGCGCCAGCGAAGGCCACCTGGCGGTGGTGGGAGGTCACCGCGCTCACTCTCGCCGGATTCGTGTTGGGCGCCGTCGCATCGACGCCTCTGTTCCTGGCACTCGGAGGACAACCGGACGGCCTGATGGACGGACCGGGAGCCGCCGCCGCTGCCTGCACCTACCTCGTGGTCGCCGCCACGCTTCTCTTATGGCTCCGAGTTGCACACAAGGGTTGGTGGCGCGTGGTCGGCTGGCCGGCGGCTGGAGAGCGCGTTCGCGAGGCCGCCGTGGGAGTGGGCCTGGGGATCGTGTCCCAGGTCGGTGTCACGGTCTTCGCCGCCCTCGCGGCCTTCATCCTCGCAGCCCTTGCCGGCACCGGCGTCGAGGTCCCTCCTCAGGTCCGATCGCTGACCGGGTGGGAAGCAGCGGCTCTCGTGGTGTATGCGGTGGTCGTGGCCCCACCCGTCGAGGAGCTGATCTTCCGGGGCCTCCTCTTCCACTCGGTCGCCGACCGCCATGGGTTCTGGTCGGGGGCCGCGGCGTCGGCGATCCCGTTCGGTTTCATCCACCTGATCCCCGGAGCCGCCCTGGGCGTCGGCGTACTGGTCTTCACCATGATGATCACCGGCGTGGCCTGGGCATGGATCCATCGGCGACGTCAGAACCTCCTCGTGAACATCGCGATCCATGCCACGTTCAACGCTGTCGGTGTGCTCGTGACGCTGCAGTTGAGGGTCTGATCGTGCCGGAGTTCCCGACCGAAGAATGGTTCCAGGCCTACATCGAGGCGATCGACGCCTCGGACGAGTACGCGGAGTACGCGGCCACCTGGGAAGGGGACGTGATCATCCACGTCGAAGCCGAACCGGACAAGGGCCTGGCTGCTGACGTGCACGGGCTCCTGGATCTCTGGCACGGGGGATGCCGCGGCGGAGGCATCGTCGACGAGGAAAGGGCAGCGGCTGCCGAGTTCGTGGTCCGGGCTCCATACTCACGGTGGAAGGACGTGATCCACGGAGACCTCGAGCCGGTCAAGGGGCTCGTCCAGGGAAAGCTTCGGGTCCGAGGCGATCTTCCGAAGATCCTCCGGTACGTGAAGGCCACCCAGGAGCTGGCGTACATCGCCGGCCATGTGGACACGACGTTCCCCGACGAGTCCTGATGCGAGGCGTGGTCTTCGACGGAAAGGGACGCGTCCGCGTAACGGATCTGCCCGACCCGCAGCTCGAAGCCCCTGGCGACGCCATCGTTCGGGTTACCAGGGCCGCCATCTGCGGGAGCGACCTCCACCTGCTGCACGGCAAGGCTCCGATGGAACCGGGCGAGCCGCTCGGTCACGAGGCCGTCGGCGTCGTCGAGGCGGTCGGGGCGGGCATCGAGCGGGTTCACCGAGGTGATCGCGTGGCCGTTGCGTTCAACGTGGCCTGCGGGCATTGCTGGTTCTGTGGGGGCGGACAGTCCTCCCTGTGCGAGGACGGTGCGATCTTCGGCTACGGGATCTTCGGCGGAGCGTTGCCGGGCGCCCAGGCCGAACGGCTTCGCGTCCCGAACGCCGACGTCAACCTGCTGAGGATCCCCGATGGGGTAGGCGACGAAGCCGCCGTCTTCGTGGGGGACGTGCTGTCGACCGGGTTCTACGGGGCGTCGCTCGCCGGTGCCGGCCCGGACGACGTGGTGGCCGTGCTCGGCTGCGGGCCGGTCGGGTTCTGCACGATCGAAGGGTTGCGAGCGCTCGACGCGCCGACCGTGTACGCGCTCGACCGGGAGAGATCGAGACTGGCCCTCGCCGCAGCGGCCGGTGCCATCCCGGTGCACGTCGACGAGCGGAACCCCGCAACGGCCCTCGCCGAGGCGACCGACGGCCGCGGCGCCGATGTCGTGATCGACGCGGTCGGCGCGCCCTCGGCGTTCGAGGGGGCGATCGACACCGTCCGGCGCGGCGGCACCGTCGTGGTGCTCGGGGTCTATTCGTCCGAGACGACCGAGCTGCAGCTCGGCGCCTACTGGTCGCGCGCGCTCACCCTGAGGTTCGCAGGACTCACGCCGGTCCTCGCGTGGTGGGAACGGGCGTCGCAGGCCCTCTCGCGAGACGAGGTCGATCCGACACCTCTGATCAGCCATCGGCTGCCCCTGGAGGATGCGGCCGCGGGCTACGCGCTGTTCGATCGCCAAGAGGCGACAAAGGTCGTGCTGGAGCCGTGACGGTCACCGTCGTCGGCCCCGAGCCGAGCGGTCTCGCGTCATTGGTCGCCGAGCTCATCGAACGGAACCTGTCTCGCGATCCGGCCCGCCTGGCGCTCCTGCGTCGGTCCGTGGTGGTCCTGGACGCGCCGGACGCCGACGTCACGGTCTTCCTGCGGATCGGTCCCGGCG
>JALZDC010000125.1 GCA_030862755.1 Actinomycetota bacterium | reverse complement strand
CACGGGAAGTGCTCCTTTCCCGGCAGCTCCACGAGCCTCGCCCCGGCGATGCGGCCAGCCATGTCCCGCACCTGGTCGATGCGGAAGTCGAGATCTCCTTCCCTGGCGATCACCAGCGTGGGCACGTGGATCGACGAAAGCGCGTGGCTGGCGTTGATCTGGCGGTTCATCCGCTCGAGGGCCATGGCCGCACCCGGACTGGCCGCGTTCCGCATGTACGACGCGAGCCACACGACCAACCGTTCGTCGGACTCGTGACCTGGAGCGCCCCAGGTGGCGATCTCTTCTCGGGCGAACCCGAGACTCCCCCACGTCTCCCCCATGTCCGTGAGGTAGGCGGCACGGTCCTCCTTGTACGCGGGTTCCCGGGCGGTGAAGTCGGCCACCGTTCCGTACAACGCGAGCGCGATCGTGCGCCCGGGATTGGTCGCGGCGAACAGGATCGACATCGGACCGCCCTCGGAGACGCCGAAGACGACGGCCCGTCCGGACCCGACCGCATCCATCACCGCGCGCACGTCGTCCATCCGCGTCTCGAGGTCGGGAAGCCGATCGTCCGGCACCCTGTCGGAGAGGCCTACTCCGCGCTTGTCGAACAGGATCAAGCGGGAGAAGGTCGCGAGGCGATCAAGGAACCGGGCGAAGTCCGGGGAGTCCCACATCACCTCGATGTTCGTCACCCAGCCCATCACGAAGACCATGTCGACCGGTCCGTTACCTGCCACCTGATAGGCGATATGGACCCCGTCGGCCGTCTTCGCGTAGCGGGTCTCGGGTTTCGGCATCAGCCCACCACCGTGTAGACGGGCCAGCGATCCGGAACACCCTTCAGCTCGTGCTCGCCGGCGTCGTCGAACCTGAGACCGGAGCCTGCGACGAGGACCAGCGGGTGTCCCTGCTCGTCGAACCAGCGGTCGACCTCGGGGTTCCGGTTCATTGACATCCCTCCCGGAGGTGGAGGTATTGGCGGCACTCGTCGTCCGAGAGCTGCCTGGTCACCTCCGTCCTCGCGATCCGGATCAACTCGTCGAGGTCTAGCGTCCACACGCGGACCACGCCGTCGGGCGAGGTCGAGACGAGCCGGCGTCCATCGGGACTGAAGGCGAGCCCGGACACGAGGAGATCGTGGCCGGGGAGCACGAGCTGTCGCTGCGCGGTCTCGGCATCGAAGATCGCGATCGTCGCATCCTCTCCGGCCGTCGCGATCCGCTCCCCGTCCGGGCTGAACACGACCTCCCAAACGAACGCGCCGTGGGCGCCGAACCGCCGGACGTGTTCGCCAGTGGCCACGTCGCGGACCTCTACGCTGCCGTCGAAACGGCCTGCGACGATCGTCGACCCCGTCGGATCGAACGCGAGCGCCGACGCGCCCACGACGTCGAGGGTCCGGACGACCTCGCCTCGTTCCCAGTCCCAGAGCGATACGTGGCTCGTGTCCGGGTCCTGGTTGTTCAACGAGGCGGTGGCGATCGTGCGACCGTCCGGGGAGAACGCGAGCGCCTCGATCGAATGTGGCTCCGGTTCGTGGACAACTTGGACCTTGTCGCCGTCGCCGTCCAGGATCGTCAGGCTGCCGCCGAAATCGCCGACGGCCAGATGCCGCCCGTCGGGGTTCCAATCGATCCAGGAGACCTCGCCGTCTGGAACGACGACGGTCTCGAACACACGATCTCCGGTCTCCGTGTTCCACACCGAGACCGTGCCGCCGACGTTGCGCACCGTCGCGACACGGCTGCCGTCCGGGCTGGCGTCGATGCGCCAAACCGGCTCGTCGGAGCCGCCGCCCGGCCCCAGGCTCGCCACATGGGTGCCGTCCGCTTCCCAGATCGACGCTGCCCCGCCCTCGTGCGAGGCGACGATGCGGCCGTCGCGGAGGAAGGTGACATCCACCGGCGCGAGGTAGTCGGTGGGGAGGTTCACGACCTCCTCGTCGCCCCGGACCGACAGATCCCAGATCTTGGCCGCGCTGATCTCCACGTCGCCGGTGAGGACCCCCCGCCCGTCGGGCGAGAACGCCGCGAAGAGCGCCGACTGGGTCTGCTGCGCGGTGAGCGTGAACATCTCCCGGCCCTCGACCTCCGCGCCTCGCCGCGTCCGATGCTCCTCGATCTCCCAGACGCGCGCGGTGCCGTCACTGCCGCCGGAGACGAGTCTGCGCGAGTCCGGCGCCCAGTCCACCGTGTTCACGACGCCGGTGTGTCCGAGGAGCCGCTCCCCGAGCTCGCCGGTCGCCGCGTCCCACACCCGGATCGATGAGTCGCCGGCACCCGTCGCGATCCAACGCCCATCCGGGCTCCACGCCACGGTGTTGACCGAGTAGCGGTGCCGCGGGAGCACGAAGACGAGCTCCCCCGTGGCGACGTCGAATACGCGGGCGTCGTCCCAGCCGCCCACCCCGACCACTACCTGCCGGCCGTCGGGGCTGAGAGCCGTGTCGAACGGGAACACCGTGTTCAGGCCGTCGATCGCGCGGACGACTCGTCCGGTCGTCGGGTCCGCCACCCGGACCACGCCCTCCTCCGGCCACGTTGCGGCGACGAGCGTCCCGTCGGCGTCGAACGATTGTCCGACGGCGCCGCCGACCTCCCCCCGGATGGTCGAGACCAGCTTGCCGCTCCCCGGATCCCAGATCCGAAGCCGGCCGTCGTCGCCTGCCGTCGCGAGCAACGACCCGTCCTCGGAGAACCGAGCCTCGTTCATGTCGATCTCGTGGCCGTGCCACGCCCGCACTCGGTCTCCGGTCGACACGTCCCGGAGGTCGATCCTGCCGGTGTTCTCCGGTCCCTCGGTGACGAAGATGCCTTCCGCGCTCCAGTCCACGGTGCCGCCGAGGTCCCGCACGGTTCGCACGACCCGCGAGCTGGTCACCGCTCGGTGCAGCGCCTCCTCGGCTTCCGAGAGGACGGTGCCGTCGACGGACCGCGTCGCATCGATCGCCTCTAGGGCGAGCAGGATGCTGCGCTCGGGATCGACGTCGAGGTTCGCGGCGGACGCAGCGGCCAGCTCGCGCGCCGTGGCGTTCCGCCTCTCACGTTCGGCTCGTTCCCGTTCGTTCGTGGCGAACACGGTGAGGCCGATCGCGACGAGCACGGCCACGCCGAGCACGGCCACGAGCGCCCGGAGCCTCCGGAACGACCTACGTTCGAGCTCGTCCTCGTGTGCCCGGCGAGCCTCCTCGTCCGCGTTCCTCCGCTCCCGCTCGGCCCGCGACGCGTCCAGGTACTCCCGCTCCTCGGGCGTGACGGCGAGGCCGGAAGTCGCCTCCCAGGTCTCGGTCTGCTCCAGCCGTGAGCCGCTCAGCAGGAAGGACGGGTCCCGGTCCGCCTCGATCCAATCGCGCGCAGCCGCCGCGACCCGCCGCTCCGTGCGCAGGTCCTCGCGCGCCGCGTCGATCCATCGGTGGAGCCGCGGCCACGCCGTGAGCATCGCCTCGTGCGCCAGCTCGATCGTGGGCGCGCCGGTGCGCGCATCGCGGTCGAACGAGAGCTGCCTCGACGCGCCGAACGTATCGAGCACGGTCGTCATCGCCTGCTGGTCGACGTCGAGCGAGGCTACCTCGGCGCGTGGCACCCTGCGCCGCGTGTCCTCGGTCCCTTCCCCCAACGCCACGAGACGCAGGAACAGTTGCCGGGCGGCTTCCTTGCCGTCGTCATCGAGCTCCCCGTAGAGCTCCTCCGCCCGGCGTCCGAGCGCTCCCGAGACTCCGCCGATCTGTCGGTAGGCCTCGAGGAATAGGACCCGGTCGTCGCGCCGTTCGAACAGCTCGGTCAGCGCGTACTCCATCAACGGAAGCCCACCGGGCTCCTCGGCGACGTCGCCCAGCATCGCGGCCACCAGCCCCGGCTCCAGGGTGACGTCCCCGCGCTTCGCCGGCCCGGAGATCGCTCGCTCGAGCTCCTCGGCCGAGAGCGGGATCAC
>JALZDC010000114.1 GCA_030862755.1 Actinomycetota bacterium | reverse complement strand
CGGTGGCGCGCCAGGTGGTCGTGGACCGGTTCGAGGGACTCCCGTACGGGCTGCTGGACCTCCGTCCCGACCGTCGCCCGGTGCTGATCGAGACAGACGTGCCCTCCCATCGCGCGGTCGACGTCGTCACGGAGGCAGGATGCCGGGCCGCCTCACTCCCGGGGACCTATCCCTACGACGCTCGCGGGCGCAAGATCGGATGGGAACGAACCCGGCCGATCGGACAGACCGCGTGGGAACAGGGCGAACGTTCGGTCGCCTGCCGGAGCGCGGGGATCGCGAAGGGCGGAGAAGGTGAGGAGCTGGCCTGGTTCGTCCGAGGACGAAACGACCGCCTCGCCGTCTCCGCCCGACGATCCTTCGACGACTGGTTCTCGCCGGGAACGTCCTAGCGTCCGCGGCGAAGGGCCTTGATCAACTCCCACTTGCCCATCCGGGACCGGCCGCCGATGCCCTCCTTCCTCGCCTGCTCGTAGAGCTGCTCCCGCGTCCGGTCCTCGAGGGCCCGCCCGGGAGCGCCGCCGCGTCGCCTCGCGGCCGCGGCCTGGCGACCGAGATCCTGCCGGACGGCTTTCGGGAGCTTCGAGATCGTTCGCTGCTTCCGCGCCGCCTTCTGGGCACTCTTGATGTTCCGCTTGGCCGCTCGTACCTGCTTCGTGCTCGCCATCGGACCTCACCTCCCGTAAGGGGTCTCGTGGGTCCGATACCCGGTCCGCACCCAGGGCACACGGAGAGTCGTTGAAGCGACCTGGCCTGGGTACTCCGCCCACCTCGCCGGCGTAACGTCTCTCCGGACACGTGGCAGTTCGCGCGCCCTGGACCGACGTCGTCGTCGGCTGACTCATCCCGAGCTTCGACAGGGCCCTCTGCTGCGCTCGTGCATCCTCGATATCGTCCGACCATGCGCTTCGAGCCGACCGACGTGGGCTTCATCGCGGATCCGTATCACGAGTACGAGGAGCTCAGGCGATCCGCACCCGTGGTCTACGACGAGGCGACCGACCACTGGCTGATCTCCCGATACCGAGACGTTGATGCCCTCCTGCGAGACCGCCGGTTCGGCCGTACCTACTTGCACATGGCGTCCCACGACGAGATGGGCCGCCCGGAGCCGCCGGACTGGCACGGGCCGTTCTGGGATCTGATCAACGCCGGCATCCTCGACATGGAGCCACCCGGCCACACGCGCGTTCGGAAGCTCGTGTCGAAGGCATTCACGCCGAGGTTCGTGGAGGCGCTTCGTCCTCGCGTGCAGGCGATCTTCGACGGGCTGCTGGACGAGGTCACGGGCGCCGGCGAGTTCGACATGCTCCCCACCCTCGCCGAGCCGCTGCCGGTCATCGTGATCGCCGAGATGCTCGGCGTCCCCGACGCCGACCATCACCTGCTCCGGCCGTGGTCAGCCGACATCGTCAAGATGTACGAGCTGAGCCCCTCGACGTCAGCGCAACACGACGCGGTGCGGGCGAGCATCGAGTTCTCGGACTACCTGCGTGGTCTCGCCCGGGAGCGGCGCCGGCGTCCGGGTGAGGATCTGATCTCGGGGCTCGCCCAGGTGATCGAACAGGGAGAGATGCTTACCGAGGACGAGTTGGTGGGGACGTGCGTGCTGTTGCTGAACGCCGGACACGAGGCCACGGTGAACTCCACACTGCTGGGATGGTGGGCGTTGTTCCGGCATCCCGATCGCCTGAAGGAGCTCCGCGCCGACCCCTCGCTCGTGCCGACCGCGATCGAGGAGCTGCTCCGCTATCAGACGCCGCTCCCGATGTTCGAGCGATGGGTCCTGGAGCCCTTCGAGCTCCATGGGGTCGCGATCCCGAAGGGTGCCGAACTCGGGTTGCTGTTCGACTCCGCGAACCGGGACCCGGAGGTGTTCGAGCATCCAGACGAGCTCCGACTGGGTCGGAAGCCGAACCCACACCTCACATTCGGCGCGGGGATCCATTTCTGCCTGGGCGCGCCCCTCGGCAGGATGGAGCTGCAGATCTCGTTCGGAACGATGCTGGAGCGATTCCCCAACCTGGGCCTGGTCGAGGAGCCGGCGTTCAGGCCCAACTACGTCATCCGGGGGCTGGAGGGCCTTCGCGTGAGTCCGTAGGTCCCTTCGGGACCCGGAGGAAGGAGCTTGCCGGTTGAGCGACGAAAGGTACGAGCGGGGCCGGGAGCGGTTCCTGGAGGTGCACGACGAAAAAGCCCTCGCGACGGTCGAGGGCCTCGGAGACCTCGGACGAGCGATCGTCGAGTTCGCCTACGGTGAGGTCTACTCGAGGCCCGGGCTCACGCTGCGAGACCGGGAGATCGCGGCCGTCGCCGCGCTCGTGGCGACCGGACGATCCTCGCAGATCCCTCAGCACCTCCGCGCCTCGCTGAAGGCCGGACTCACGCCCGACGAGTTGCGCGAGATCATCCTGCAGACGGCGACGATCGCGGGCTTCCCGCCGGCGATGAACGCGTTGTCGACGCTGAAGACCGTGCTGGCCGGTAGCGGCGAGGCCTGATCCGTTCCCGATCGTCAGTCGGGCCGGGCCGGCACGACGTTTTCGGCAGGAGTGACTTCCTCGGCGGCGAGACGGACGCGCTCGTACTGGAAGATCCTCCCCCAAGGCACGTGGATCTTCCTCAGATGGATCGTCGAGGTCGCGACGTTCACGGCCTCGACCACGAGGAAGTCCGCCGTCCACGGTCCCGGCTCGAACCTATCGGTGCGCACCCGCAGCGTCTCACCCGCCTCGGAGCCGTCATCGACCCAGGCTTGGATCTCGACATGCCCCGCCAGCTCCGGCTCGTCGAGCGGTTGCACGACATCGCGGACGTACCGAAGCACTCGATGCCACGGGACGACCGTCGTCTCGTACATCGTGATCCCACGCTCGGTCGTCCCGAACGAGTCGAACGGCACCTCGTGGATCGTGATGCGTCCTCCCGGATCGGCGAGATGGACGCGACAGTTGGAACGCTCACCCGTGCTCATGACGTGGAAAGCCTAGATCCTCCGGGCGTGGAGGGCGGAGGCGGTGACGGGAACTCTCCGATCACATCTCCGGAGCAGGCGGCGAGGATGCCTGTGAGGAGGGAGAATGCCAGGAACCGGGCCCTCCCCCTCTTTCGCCGGCGGCTCGCTCACGTCCCCTAGTAGATGGAGATGCCACGGGAGGGCTCTGTCGCCGTGAGGTCTATGCTCGAAGGATGAGTCTCTACCGACTTCAGGACCCGATCCCGATGCTCAGTGCGCCGGTCCTCCTCGCGGCGTTCGACGGCTGGATCGACGCCGCTGGCGCCGCGACAGCGTGCGCCAACCATGTGGCGGAGCGTGGCCGTGTCGTCGCCTCGTTCGACGTCGATTCCCTGAACGATTACCGGGCAAGACGGCCGGTCCTCGACGTCGTGGACGGCGTCCTCGCGCGGATGCAGTGGCCCGACATCGTCCTGCGACACGTGGAGATCGGGGGGCGGGACATCCTGGTGCTGGTGGGCCCCGAGCCCGACTACAAGTGGAAGCAGCTCGGCGACGACATGGTAGAGCTGGCGCGTCGCCTGGGCGTCGTCGAATGGATCAGCCTCGGCGCGATCCCGGCAGCGGTGCCCCACACGCGGCCGGTGCCGGTGCTGGCGACGGCGTCGACGGAGGCGTCGCTCCGTGACGGCGAGCAGCAGGGCCCCGGAGGCATCCTGCGGGTGCCCGCCGCCGCGCTCTCCGCCGTGGAGATGACCGTCGCGGCCGCGGGGATCCCGGCGGTCGGCTACTACGCACAAGTGCCGCACTACATCGGGGCCGTGGCGTTCGCGCCCGCCACCCTGGCGCTGCTCCAGCATCTGGAACGGCGCCTGGGCGTAACCATCCCGCTGGGGACGCTCGGTGACGACGCGGTCGCTCAGCGTCAGCGGTTGGACGCCGCGATCGCCGAGGACGATGATTCCCGCGAATACCTGGCGCGACTCGAAGCGCTAGCCAGCGAGGAGCGGATGCCATCGGGCGACGAGATCGCTTCGGAGATCGAGCGGTACCTGAAGGAACAGACCTGACGATCCGCCCGCCCCGAGGTTCCGCGATCATCAGATCGGGAGTGGGGTCCCGAACCGGCGACCTGTGGACGTGCCCACGCTGGGGCGCTCGGTTCGTCACGCGCAACATGGCACACGGCTGCGGCGAGTCTCCGCGCTTCGCGAAGTTGGAGCTCCTCGGGCGAGCCAACCGGATCCATCACTTCGCGCTCCGATCCGGGCGGAGCTGGACGACGAATTCCGCGGATGGACGCGGGAGGCCTACCGGGTGGGGATACAGACGCACCTCGCTCGGTAACGTCGTTCAGCTCGCAGGGGCGCGAGCGACGATCGCCGCGATGGCTTCCTCGTAGCCGGTGGCGATCGTGGCTCGCTGCCGCAGCCGCTGCCAGAGAGAACCGGCGCGACCGCCTGTGAAGTCTCGTTCGGCGATCGGAACGGCGTCGAGG
>JALZDC010000093.1 GCA_030862755.1 Actinomycetota bacterium | reverse complement strand
CGCCGGGAGTCGGATGGGCAGTCACGCCGGTCGCGGAGATCGTCGGGGAGGGTGGGGACGCCGAGGCGGTCCCGTTCGCCATCGGCAAGACGCCGGCCGCACCGACGACGATCGCGGCGGCCGCGCCCTTCGCCGCCGCCGCGATCTGGCCACCTGCCCGCTGCAGCGGTCCGAGCAGCGGGACCAGGGCGGTCCACGACATCGGGCCGACGGTCAACCACAATCTGCCGAGCGACACGTTCAGGAACGCACGGACGATCTGCGGGTCGAACTGCTCCCCGGCGCACGCCGCGAGCTCGCGTCGGGCCGCCGGCACGCTCATCGGCTTCTTGTAGGACCGGGCCGCGGTCATCACCTCGAAGGAGTCGGCCACACTCACGATCCTGGCGGCGAGGGATATCTCTTCGCCGGCCAGCGAAAGTGGATACCCGCCGCCGTCGAACCGTTCGTGGTGCTGCTCGATCGCGTCACCCCACGGCCCCAGCCACGACAGCAAGGGAGCCGCGATCCGAGCGCCCGCCGCAGGATGACCCTGGAGCGTCTCCCACTCCCGCGGGTCCGGCCGCCCGGGCTTGTTCAGGATCCGGGCCGGCACGTGCAGCTTGCCGATGTCGTGAAGGAGCGCCGCCCAGCGCAGACGATCCCGGTCGGCGTCCGGCAGCCGGAGCTCTCCCGCGGCGAGGTCCGTGAACGCCCGCACCCGTTCGCTGTGCCCACGGGTCTTCCGATCGTGCGCGGACAGCGCCGCGACGAGAGCCAAGATCTGCTCCGCCGCCCGGGCGGGACCCTGGTCGACACCGTTCTCGCGCGCTTGTTGGATCCGCCGCTCGAGGACGCGGACGTTTCCCGCTCCACGGGCCATCGCGAAGCGGGAGGGCGCGCGATCGGGGAAGACGAGGGAAAGGCGCAGCAACATCGCTAAGGGGAGGAACCGCTTCCCGATCCGCTCGGCCAAACCGGCCGCGACCGTCGATCTCACGACGAGACCGAGGACCCACGGGATCGTCGCGAGGCCCTCCGGCATCGGCACCACGGCGACGAAGGCGTACGCGCCGGCGACCCCGGCCGCCGCGGGAACGAGCACGGACACGAGCCGGAGCGCGAAACTCAGCCAGGGCCGGGGCCGCCAGCGCCTGCCGTCGTCTCGCCGATCGACTTCGCTCATGGGATATCTCCTTTCGTTGAAGGAGATATCGGTCGATTGGCCGAGCGGTTGACCTCCGAAAGGGGGATACCGCCCTTAGGCGTAGCATCGAGGGCGATGCCGCCACGACGACGAGCTACGTCATCCGGTCCCCCCTTCACGCTCGAGCTGCCGAAGCCGCTCGGGGCTCGGAAGGACGGAGACGCGTGGTGGATCGAGGTGGACGGACGCGACCTCCGCCTCTCCAACCTGAACAAGGTGTTCTGGCCGAACGAGGGATACACGAAGGGAGATCTCGTCGCGTACTACTGGAACGTCGCGGATCTGATCGGACCCCACCTGGATGGGCGCCCCCTCACGATGAAGCGGATGCCGGACGGCGCCGAGGGGCCTCACTTCTACGAGAAGACCGCCCCCTCGCATACGCCCGACTGGGTCCATCGCTGCAAGGTCCTGTCCGACGACTCGAAGCGAGGCGAGATCGACTACCTCACGGTCGACGACACGGCCACCCTGCTCTACGTGGCCAACCTGGGCTGCATCGA
This sequence comes from Actinomycetota bacterium, assembly GCA_030862755.1. GTDB lineage: Bacteria > Actinomycetota > UBA4738 > UBA4738 > HRBIN12 > JAJNBA01. The sequence continues at coordinate 988 of JALZDC010000093.1, read as the reverse complement.
GATGCACCCGCTGCATTCCCGCTGCGAGGACGTCGAGCACCCCGACTACCTATTCTTCGACCTCGATCCGTTCGAGCCCTACACGTACGAGGACGTCCTCACGGTGGCTCGCCACATCAAGGTCCTGCTCGATCAGCTGGGCCTGTCCGCGTATCCGAAGACCTCGGGCGCCACCGGTCTCCAGATCTACCTGCCGGTGAAGCGCGGCACCTACACGTACGGACAGGTACGAGCGTTCGTCGGCGCCTGCGGACGGATGATCGCGAAGGCCGACTCCGACCGCGTCACCATGGCGTGGAAGATCGCGGATCGTGCCGGCAAGGTCTTCATCGACCACAACATGAATCGGCAGGGCGCCAACATCGCCGCGGCCTACTCAGTCCGCCCGGAGCCGCGCGCACCCGTGTCGACCCCACTCACCTGGGACGAGGTGTTCGAAGGGGGCTTCGAGCCGCAGGACCTGCGGATCGACAACGTGTGGGACCGGTTCGGCGAGGTTGGAGATCTGTTCTCGGGCGTGCGCACCGAGGAGATGGATCTCACGAACGCCTTCGAAGCGCTCGGGGTGAAGGGCGGGGACGACGAACCTCGCGCCCAGGGACCGCTCCCGCGAACGGCGGCGAAGAAGGCCGCCGAGAAGAGCTCGGACGAGATCGTGGCCGCATCGAAGGACCCGGCGCTCTACGAATACGTCCGCCGGCGGGAGTTCGGGCAGGAGGGGACCACCGAGCCCGCCCCCGGCGATGCGCCGGGGACGGGCAACTCCTTCGTGATCCACAAGCATCGGGCGACTCGGCTCCACTACGACGTTCGCCTGGAGCACGAGGGAGGACTCTGGTCGTGGGCCGTTCCCCGAGGTCTTCCGATCAAGAAAGGGGACAAGCGGCTCGCCGTCCAGACCGAGGTCCATCCGCTCGAGTACGGCGCCTTCGAGGGAACGATCCCCGAGGGACACTAGGGCGCCGGCGAGGTTCGCATATTCGATGAC
>JALZDC010000062.1 GCA_030862755.1 Actinomycetota bacterium | reverse complement strand
ACCCACTGCCCGCGGAGGTCTTGCTCCGCCACAACCTCCCGAATCTGCACGACGCCATCCACGAGGTCCACTTCCCGACCGACAGGGCACGGCTGACGGCCGCTACGCGGCGTCTGATCTTCCACGAGCTCTTCCTGATCCAGACCGGACTCGCCGCGCGCAAAGCGCGCCTCGAAGCGACCGAGACCGGCGCCCGGCACCCCGGCGACGGTAGCCTGCTCAACCCCTTCATCAGGGAGCTCCCCTTCGGCCTCACCGCCGCGCAGGAGCGGGTGATGGCCGAGGTCCTCGCCGACATGCGCTCGGAGAAACCGATGCGTCGTCTCCTGCAGGGCGACGTGGGCAGCGGCAAGACCGTCGTAGCCGTGGCCGCGCTGCTCACCGCGGTCGAGGCGGGGGCACAGGGCGCCATCATGGCCCCAACCGAGGTCCTCGCCGAGCAACACTTTCTCTCCGTCTCCGGCGCACTGGCTCACCTGCCTGTGAACGTCGTGCTCCTCACCGGCTCGCTGAGCGCCACCGAGCGCCGCGCGACGCTCGAGGCGATACGGAGTGGGGAGGCGGATATCGTGGTCGGGACCCACGCGCTCATACAGAAGGGCGTCGAGTTCGACGACCTCTCCCTCGTTGTCGTGGACGAGCAGCACCGCTTCGGCGTGGGCCAGCGGGCGCTCTTCAAGGAGAAGGGCCGGACGAGGCCGGATACCCTCATCATGACCGCGACTCCCATACCGAGGACGCTCTCCCTGACGCTCTACGGGGACCTGGAGGTCTCGATCATCGACGAGCTGCCGCCGGGCCGCAAGCCGGTCGAGACCCGTCTCGTGAGCCTAGCCGAGCGCCACGAAGCCTACGACGGGCTGCGGCGCGAGCTTGACGCAGGTCGGCAGGCGTACGTGATCTGCCCGCTCGTCGAAGAGTCGGAGGCGCTCGAAGACGTGCGCGCCGCGGAGGAGCTGCACGAGGAGCTGGAGGCCGGGATCTTCCCTGACAGGCGCGTCGGGCTCCTGCACGGTCGCATGAAGGCGGCGGACAAGCGCGACATCATGGCGGCTTTCCGCAAGGGGGAGATCGAGGTCCTCGTCGCCACGGTCGTCGTCGAGGTCGGCGTGGACGTGCCGAACGCGAGCGCCATCGTGATCGAAGGCGCGGAGCGATTCGGCCTCTCGCAGCTCCACCAGCTCCGTGGACGCGTCATCCGGGGCCATCACCCGCCGAAGTGCTTCCTCGTCGCCGACCCGAGGACGGAGGACGCCGAGCAACGCCTGGAGGCCCTGATCCGCTACCAGGACGGCTTCAAGCTCTCCGAGGTGGACCTCGCGATCCGGGGCGAGGGGACGCTCTTCGGTAGCCGCCAGAGCGGCATGCCGGACCTCAAGGTCGCCAAGCTCTTGCGCGACATGGACGTCCTCGTGGAGGCGCGCCGCGAAGCCTTCGCCCTCGTAGCCGCGGATCCCACACTCAAGAGGCCCGACCACCGGCCCCTGAGACGCGAGGTGAAGGACCTTCTCGGGGCGGACGTCGAATGGTTGTTCAAGGAATAGGGAGCAGGGAGTAGTGAGTTTGCTTATTCTCTACCCCGTATTCCCTACTCACGACCCATCCTCATGAGGATAATCGCCGGCACGGCGCGCGGAACGCGGCTCGCCCCCGTCCCCAGAGGCGTGCGACCGACCTCGGACCGCGTACGCGAGAGCGTCTTCAACTCTCTGGGCCAGTTCTTCGACGGCGACGTCCTCGACCTGTACGCGGGGACCGGGGCCCTGGGCATCGAGGCCCTCAGCCGCGGGAGCGAGAGGGGCGTGTTCGTGGAGAAGGACCGCAGAGCCCTCGCGGCCATCCGGGAGAACCTGCGGCGCGCGAAGGTCGAAGATCGGGCCGAGGTCGTCGCGGGTGACGTGGGGCGGGTGTTGGATCGGATGATTACAGACGGGCGACAATTCAGTTTGATATTCGCTGATCCGCCATATAGAATCGCGGCGACGGAGGTCGAGGACGTGGTGATGTCCCGGCTTGGCGCCCTGCTCGCGCCCGGGGGTCGGGTGGTGATCGAGAGCGGCGAAGCTCCGGCGGCGGGTACGATAGGCAAGAAAGGGGTTACGCGCCGCTACGGCGGCACGTACGTGACGACACTTGAGCGGTCGGAGATCACAATGATCGTGGCGGTCTGTCCAGGGAGCTTCGACCCCGTTACGGCCGGGCACCTCGACATTCTCCGGCGGGCGTCGAAGGTATTCGACCACGTCGTGGTGGCGGTGGGCGCCAACATGCGCAAGAAGCCGAGGCTTCCGGCGGTCGAGCGGGCGCGGCTCATAGAGAAGGTCACCGCGGAGATGGAGAACGTCTCGGTCGAGTTGATGGAGGGTTTGCTCGTCGATTTCGCCAGGGAGCAGGGCGCGCAGGTGATCGTCAAGGGCCTCAGGGCGGTCTCGGATTTCGAGTCGGAGTTCGAGCAGGCGCAGCTCAACCGGACGATGTATCC
>JALZDC010000022.1 GCA_030862755.1 Actinomycetota bacterium | reverse complement strand
AGCCGGCGGTGCGAGGAGCAGGACGACTGCTCCGAGGATCGCGGCAACGACCAACGCGATCCGCGCGCGGATCGGAAGATCCTCCGACACGGTCCCAGGACCGGGCGAGATGCGGGGAGGGGCGCTGCCGGTGCGAGGGTCGTTGTCGATGCGATCCCGCTGGCTCTCACCGGGCCCGGCCTGGGAACCGGCTCCCTCCTCGCGCCCACCCGGCGCGCATCCCGGACCGGGACATAGCTCGGGAGGGGGGTTGTACGCCACGACCGATGGGTTCACACGCCCGGGGGTCGGTTCGAACGGCATCCATCCCGAGCCGGGGAAGTACACCTCCACCCAGCTGTGCGCCTGACTGGTCGTGACCGAGTACTGGCCGGGTCGGCTCGTCGAAGACGTGCCGGCGGCGAAACCGATGACCACTCTGGCCTCGATGCCGATCGAGCGCAGCATCACGGCCATGGCCGTCGAGAACTGTTGGCAGAAGCCTTCCTTCGACACCGTCAGGAACTCGAGGATCGAGCGCGTGCCGGCTCGCAGGGGAGTGTCGACGTTGTAGGCGTACTCCGAGCCGTCGCGGAGGCGATCCTGGATCGCCAGGGCCTTGTCGAAAACGGTCTCCGCGTCGGCGGTCCACGCGCGGGCAAGGGCTCCGATCTCAGCGATCTCCGCGGAATCATCGGGCAGACGAAGGTAGCGGCCGCCCTCGAGCGGCGTCGAGGAGGTGACCTCTCGGAGCTCGTCGCCCGTCGGCTGGACGAGCGATGCCTCGATCGTGTACCTGTCTCCCGCTTCGAGAGGTGGGTCCACGTACGTCGTCCCCGTCGCGGCGACGAACCGCACCGTGCGGTCGTCCACCTCGATCGACGTCATCGGGTACGGCGTCGGCAACCATCGTTGCGCGAGGTCCGCAGTGGCCTCGATGGTCACCGGGTCCGTGAGGTCGCCGGGCAGAGCGGGGCCGGGCACACGATCGCCGGCCTCTAGGACCGATCCTTGCTCGGCGCCCGGCTTCCACAGCACACCGTCGAAGTCCGGGAGCGCCGCGAGCCGGATGTAGGTCGCCCGGGAGGCCGTGACGCGGAGCACCCCGACGGGCGTCTGCTGACGCAGCGAGCTCTGGATCGACACGAAGGGGTCGATCGCGACGCGGTCTTCCGCGGGCGTACCTAAGTCGATCACGGCCTGGGAGCCGAAGCCGGGGACCACGATCGGCGCCAGGATGGCCGCGCCCAACGCGGTGAACGCGAGCCGCCGTGCACCCCGCCCGGCCGATACGGCGAACCCCCGCCGGGCCGAGGACCAGACCGGTCCCCATCCCTGTACCCGTGCCAGACCATCGGCGAATACCACGAGCAGCGCCGCCGCCAGGAACGCCACGCCGTAGAGAGGCTTCACGAACTCCTCGAGCACCGTGTCGGCGAACGCAACGAGCGCCACCGGCGGGATCAGCCCCAGGAGCGGGCTTCCGGCCCGGAAGGCGAGCGCATGGGCAGAGAACACCGCGGCCCAGAGGGAGACGGCGGCGGCCAGGAGGAGCGGGGCGATCGGCTCCGCCGGCGCCGTCTGGATCCTCGCCTGCTCACCGACCAGCGCCGCGGCATCGAGCGCCGCACGGAGCGTGTCGGTGGTCGGCAGGCCGTACCACGTGGTCGCCGGGAAGACGATCAGGCCGATGGCGAGCGCGAGCCCCGCGGCGCTCGCGAAGGTGGCGAGGAGCAGGCTGCGTCGCTCGAACGCGACTGCCAGGCAGCCTGCCGCGATCGCGGTTCCGACCAATCGCGGGGTGGTCGCGCTGCCGAGGAAAACGCGCCCGAACGCCAAGGCCGTCACCACCGCCAGGAGCGAGACGGCGAAGAGCCCGATCAGACGATGCGTGCGAGCGGACGTTCCACCGGCGTGTGCCATCGCTCCTGCAATCTCATCGAAGGGGGCAGGACGATCACGTCCCATCCCGCGCGGGCGAGGGAGAGGCGGGCCTGGCTGGCGCGCCCTTCGAGTTGCGCTTGTCGCTCCGGTGGCAGGCGCCCCGGGTCGGTCGGGTAGATCAGGACGGCGAGCCTCTGCCCGAACCCGGCTCCGGCTCGGATCAGGGAGCCGAGCTCGGCGGGGACGGGAGGCGCCGACACGAACACCAGCGAGGTGTCGGGGGAGGAGCCGGCACGCAGATGGGCGAGCGCGGGACCGAGCGATCGGATCTCCGCGTGAGAGATCCCCGTGAGCGCGTCGAGGAAGCGATCCTCGGACAGGGCCGCCGCGGGGAGCTCCGTGGTTCCGAGTCGGAGCACGAATCCGCGACGGGCCAGCAACACGCCGACCGAGGCAGCGACGGAGACCCCCCGCTCGAACGCCGGCGTATGCGTGCGGCCGAGCGCCGGGGCGCGCGTGTCGAAGAACACCAGCCCGCTCGCCCGCCGGGTCGATTCGTCCTGGCGGATCATCAACTCGCCGGTCCGAGCGACCGAGGGCCAATGGATACGTCGCAGGTCGTCACCTTCCTGGTACGGGCGCATGGTGTAGTACTCCTCGCCGGTCCGGAACAGTTGCCGCGCCCGCGAGGCGCCGAACGAGGGGCCCGACGACGGGTCGGGGGCCGCGCCCAGGTCCTCGATCTCCGGGGCCACGAGGAGCTCGTCGCGGTCGTCGAACTCGAGGCGGAGACGCGTCAGGGCGAAGGGATCCGAGACGTCGACGACGAGAGGGCCAAGGAAGTACCGGCCACGTGACTGCGGCACCAGCGTGTAGGTGGCTTTCTCGCGCGAACCCGCGCGGATCCCTCCGATCACGAGCCTCGCCGCTCGGCCGAGCGGGGTGGGGAGACGGTCCTCCAGGAGGAGGAACGACGTGGCGATCGGCGAGCGGTTCTCGAGGTCGAGCGTCACCGTCACCCGCGAGCCCGGCTTGACGCGGACGTCGGACAGCCGCCGCGTCACGAGGATCCGTTGCGCCCCCCGCCTGGCGGCGGAGGCGGCGAGCAGGGGGAGCAGAGCGATACCGATCGCGACTACCTCGAGGCCGGGTGAGCCGAGGAGACGCGCCGCGAGCCACATCGCGAGGCCCGTCACGAAGACGGCGACCCCGCGGCCCGCGAGCATCACGGGTTCCCCGCGACCGGAACGTCGACCTCGTCGACGATCTCTCTCACCAGGACGTCGGCAGAGCGCCCGCTCATGATCGCGTCCGCGGTGACGATGATGCGGTGGGAGAGGGCCGTAGGGGCGAGCGTCTTGACGTCGTCCGGGATCACGTAGTCCCGTTCCTCGGCTGCCGCCAGTGCCCGAGCGGCTCGCAGGATCATGATCGAGGCTCGTGGGCTCGCGCCCAGATAGACGTCCGAGTGGCGCCTCGTCGCCTCGACCAGATCGACGATGTATCTCCGGATCGCGGGGGCGGCATGGATCTGGCGAGCTTCCTCGATCATGTCGCGGACCCCGCGTGCGTCGCTCACCGGCCGGATGTCGTCGAGTGGGGCGCCCGACGCGTGGCTCGCCAGGATCTCGGCTTCGACCTCCGAGGACGGGTAGCCGATCGCCAGACGAAGCATGAACCGGTCCAACTGCGCTTCCGGCAGCGGATACGTCCCTTCGTGCTCGATCGGGTTCTGAGTCGCGATGACGATGAACGGGGTCCCGAGCGTGTGGGTCTCGGTGTCCACCGTCACCTGTCGCTCCTCCATGCACTCCAGGAGGGCGGACTGGGTCTTCGGTGAGGCGCGATTGATCTCGTCCCCGAGCACGATGTTGGCGAAGATGGCGCCCGGCTTGAACTCGAAGTCGCCGGTTTCCTGGCTGAACACGTTGACTCCGGTGACGTCGGTCGGCAGCAGGTCCGGGGTGAACTGGATCCTGCGGAACGAGCAGTCGATCGAGCGTGCGATGGACTTCGCGAGCATCGTCTTGCCGACGCCGGGCACGTCCTCGATCAGCAGGTGGCCCTCGGCGATGAGCGCCACGAGCGCCAGCCTGATCTCCTGATGCTTGCCCCGGACCACGCGCTCGACGTTCTCCTCGATCTCGCGGAACCGAGCCGCGAACGCTTGCGGGTCCGGGAGTCTCTCTCGTACCTCCATCAGACGTCGACCCCCGACCTCGGGCTGTGGGCAAGTGCACAATCTTACGTCCCGGACGGTAACCGGGTTGCCTCACGGAACATGACGGAGCTCGGTGGCGGCAAGTTCCCGACAGGCCGTGGGCGAGGGAGGGCGGGCCGGTCCGCGAACGGACGCCCCGCGCGGCCCCTATTCGCAACGATCAGGCATCGCGCGCGGACCGGCCCGCCTCGATCCGAAGATTACACCGTTGTGATTCTCGCGTCCGTATCCCTCGCAGTTCCTGCGAGGTCGCTACACTGCGCGCATGGGCCGCGCCCTCGTGCTGAACGCGTCGGAGTCGCCGCTCGCGGTGGTGGCAGCCAGGCGAGCGGTCGTCATGGTGCT
>JALZDC010000442.1 GCA_030862755.1 Actinomycetota bacterium | reverse complement strand
AGCCCGTGCTGCGATGACAGCGCCGGCTTCGCGATCCCGACCGACGGAGGCGTAGTCGTCAACACGGGACCCCTGCGGTTGCCGTCTCCAAGGGAAACGGGTGAAGATGCGTCCGTGGAGGTCCTGGAGACCCGCCCGCGAAGACGACCGAAGGCGTCCCGCCACCGGCTGACATCCGGAACGATCATCGCGGTGCTGCTCGAGATCCCGCGCACGTGACCGAGGAGACGGTGCCCCCGTCTCGGTCGCGCACCCGAGCCGGCACTGGGTGGATCGACTACGCGGCGGCTCGGCTCGCTCGGTTAGGCGCGGATCCCGAGGACGACGAGGAGCTCCGCCAGAAGAAGACGCTCCTCGTGCTGCTCGCGGTTCTGATCCTGCCCGTGTCCGCTGTGTGGGGCACCGCCTACCTCGCCTTGGACTCGCCGGTCGGCATCGTTCCGTTCATCTACCTCGCCGTCTCGCTCGGCTCGTGGGTGCTCTTCGCGCGGACCCGGAACTTCCGGCTTCTCCTCGTCATCCAGCTTGTCGACATCCTCCTCACGACGACGGCCGGGCAGATGTTGGTCGGCGGGTTCCTTCCGTCCGGAGGCGTCGCTCTGTGGGGGATCCTGGCTCCGCTCGGGGCCCTCGTCTTCCTCGAGGTGCGGAGCGCCATCCGCTGGTTCGGTGCCTTCGTCCTGGTCTTCCTGCTCACGGGCGTCGCGGGTGAGGTCCTCTTCCGCGACGCGGACCTCCCGATCTGGTTCACCAGCACGATGCTGGCATTGAACGTCATCGGTGCCGGCTCCGTCGCCTTCACGCTCCTCGCCTCCTTCGCGAAGCAGCGCAATGCAGCGCTGGCGGCACTCCGCGTCGAGCAGGAGAGGTCCGAACTCCTCCTCATGAACATCCTGCCGCGCTCGATCGCCGAGCGACTGAAGGCCGCAAGCCATACGATCGCGGACCACTTCGGCTCGGCCTCCATCCTCTTCGCCGACGTCGTGGACTTCACACCGCTCGCGCAGCGGCTCTCGCCGGCTGAGGTCGTCGGCATCCTCGATCAGCTCTTCTCCCGCTTCGACACGCTCCTCGAGCGGCATGGGCTCGAGAAGATCAAGACGATCGGCGATTGCTACATGGCCGCCGCGGGCGTGCCGGATCCGAGCCCCGATCATGCGCGCAGGGCCGCACTCCTGGCGCTCGACATGCGAGAGGCGATCGCCACCTCGACCGTGGGCGACGGGTTCGGTCTCGAGCTGAGGATCGGCATCAACTCCGGGCCGGTCATCGCCGGGGTGATCGGCTCGAAGCGCTTCCTGTACGACCTCTGGGGCGACGCCGTCAATACGGCGAGTCGGATGGAGGCCCAGAGCACGCCCGGAGAGATCCAGATCACGCGCGCGACGTACGAGCTGCTGAAGAATGAGTTCGTCTGCAGGCGACGCGGAACGATCCTGGTCAAGGGCAAGGGCGAGATGGAGACCTGGTACCTGGTCGGACCGCGGTCGGACGGCGGCCGAACGGACCGGGGCGTCACCTCGGAAGCGCAGGAACCGTCGATCGGCGATCAGTCTCCTGCTGGAAACCCTTCTACCAGGCACTAGATTTCGCGGAGGCCCCGTGCCGAGCCCACTCCTTCTCCCCAAGCTCGATCAGGAACTCCTCGAGGAGGCGCCGTCATTCCGAGGTCGGAGGCTGCGCTCCGGATCTCACCGGACCTGCATCCTTGCGCCTGACGACGAGGGGGTGGACTTCGCGGGACACGTTCTGGAAGTCCGGCGCCTGCTCGACCGCAGGAGGAAGATCCCCAGGGCGGTGAGACCGACGGCGACCACGATCCACGGCAGCGCTGCCCACCCCGTCACTGCGAGGAAACCGAGTATCCGCTCCACCGCTCCAGCAAGCGAACCGCCCTCTGCCGCGTCTGGGATGCACGTGTTCGTCTGCGCACCACAGGGCACGACCTGTCCCTCACGGGCCGGCGTGTTTCCACGCGTGCTCGCCCCCACGCCGAGACCGTGATCGGACTCGCGCCCGGTCGCGCCGGAGGCCGCGGTGGATACCGCCCCGGTGGCGCCCGAGGCGGTGCCCGAGACCGCTCCGGTCGGGTCTGAGACGGTGTCCGAGACCGAATCGGTCGGGTCTGAGACGGTGTCCGAGATCGACTCGGTGGAGTCGGAGACGGCGGCGGAGCCTGGATCGGTGGCCGACGATGCGACATCCGAGATGCGGATCGCCCACGCCGCCTCGGTGGACATCGCTGTGTTCGAGACCGTCCCGATGGCTGAAGAGATCGGATCCTCGCCAGCGACCACGGGCGTGGCACGGGCGGCTGCTACCGCGAGTAGCACGATGAACAACAAGCCAAGTGTTTTCCGCCGTGTTGCTGGCTCCATGAGTTCGCCCCCGGCGCTCCCCTGGTCTAGGCTTCCGATCCCATACCCACCGGCCGGCCTCCATGCACGCCTTCACCCGGGCGGCGCGCGATCCAGGCACAGCGGAGAAGCGTAGGGCCCGCGTCCGCGCGGCCGAAGGCGGGATCGCCCATCCGGTCGTGCTCGTCGAGTGGGCCTCAACAAGCGTTCCGGCGTTCGCCGGAGCAGTTCGGCTTGGTTCCAAGCACCGGTATTGAGCGAGACGTTGGCGGAGCTCGGTGTGCCCGTCGCGGGGGCACCGTCCTTGCGTGAGGCCCGGGTCCCCGAGATCTCGGACGACCTGTCATCTGAACCGCGAAGGAACGGCTTCTTCGCGTCCCGACCCGCCGCATTCGTCGGTCTCGCCGGCGCTGTGACTGTGGCGCTTGTCGCCGGTGGCGCGGTGCGCGCGGGCGCGGCTCCGAGCATGATGCCCCACCGCGGCGACGAGCGAGTGCCGGTCCAGCTGATCAAGTGGGCGGCGTTAGGGGCCGAAGCGCTCCACGAACTCCCGCAGGCTAGGCAGGTGCGCCTGATCGTGCGTAAAGCCGCCGGCAGGGCCGTCGAGGATACTCCCGACGCGCTCACCCAGGGTCCTCCGAGACCGGGCCGTGGGCGGCGCTTCCCACCGATCGTCGGAGATCGCGTCGATGGTGACGAGCAACCGCTCGAACGTAGCGGCTGCCGAGGCACTCGCGGCCGCCGCGGACCGCCCCGCCTTCCGCTCCACCTC
>JALZDC010000434.1 GCA_030862755.1 Actinomycetota bacterium | reverse complement strand
TCAATCGGCAGGGACCTGGCCAGAAACCTGTTCGGGAACCTGGCCAGGTACCGTCGCGGGCTCCTGGACGAAGCCTTCGCCTTCGCGCTGCATCTGGGTCCCGGTGGCGATCGCGACCTTGGCCATCTGCTGCCGTTCGCCGAACGGGAACTTACGGAAGATCGTGACCTCCCCGCCGTCGATCTCGAGCACGTTGTAACAGGGCTTGGTGTGCCCTCGCACACGGAGCGACGAGCAGGTGCCGGCGCTCGCCAGGTACATGTCCTCGAGCCGCCAGACGTAGGGAACGTGCTTGTGTCCGGCGAGGACCACGTGCACGCCGGCGTGGACGAGCACCTCGAGCAGGTCTCCCGCGTCCATGACCGTGCTGCGTTCGCGGCCGGTGCCGGGGATGGGGATCAGGTGATGGTGCAGGACGAACACCTTGAAGTGGGCCGGTTCGGCGAACTGCTCACGGATCCACGAGTAATGACCCCGTCCGACCATCCCCTCGTTCAGGTCGGGCTCGCTAGAGTCGACGCCCACGATCCGGATCCCCTCCACCTCGACGGACCAGTTGCGGGCGCCGATCAGCTCTTCGAAATGCAGATAGCCGACGTTGCGCGAGTCATGGTTGCCCGGGATCGTATGGAGGGGTGCCTGGATCCGCTCGGCGTACGAGAGCCACGCCTGGTACTCCTGCCGGAAGCCGTCGGTCGTGAGGTCCCCGCTGCAGATCACGGCATCGGGTACCAGCTCGTTGATCTCTTCGATCACCCGATGGAGCATGTTCGGCACGAAGTGCGGCGACCCCACGTGCGGATCGGAGATGTGGACGATCGTGACCACATCGGCAGTCTAGGGGGCGATGACCCCCGTTGACGGCGAGGGGGCCCCCCTTGCGTGGGACGATATCGGGCCGTGACCTTCCTGGACGTGGCCCTCCTGCTGCTGCTCGCGTTGTCGGCCTACGGCGGGTACCGACGCGGAGCCGTGCTTCAGGTCGCGGGACTCATCGGACTGGTGGTCGGGTTCGTCGTCGGCGTGTGGCTCGCTCCCCACACGGCGGAACTCGTCCGGACCGACCTGGCGAGGGCGGGTGCGGCCCTCGGGACGGTCCTGCTCCTCGGTGCGCTCGGCGACGCCGTCGGATCCGTCCTCGGACTCAAGCTCCGACGGCGCGCCCACGGGACGCGGTTCAAGGCCGCGGACGCCGTCGGAGGGTCCGCCCTCTCCGTCGGCGCGCTCGTGCTCACGATCTGGTTCCTCGGTATCAACCTGGCGGCCGGCCCGTTCCCCCCCGTCGCCCGCTCGCTCCAGAGCTCTGCGGTCGTCCGGGCCGTCGACGCGGCCCTGCCTCCCCCGCCGGTGCTGTCCGCGCAGCTCGGCAGCGTGCTCGACCTCATCGGGTTCCCGGACGTCTTCTCGGGCTTGCCGCCGCTGCCGGCGGACCCGGTCCCTCAGCCCGGGGAGGACCTCGCCTCGCGGGCGGCGCGCGCGGCACGTCCCTCGGTCGTGCTGGTCGCCGGCCCGGCCTGCGACCGGATCCTCCAGGGCACCGGGTTCGTCGTCGCGGACGATCTCGTCCTCACCAATGCGCACGTGATCGCGGGTGGGCGTCCGAGGGTCGAATGGGAAGGTCGAACCTTCGACGCGACGCCCGTGGTCTTCGATCCAGAGATCGATGCCGCCGTGCTCCGTGTGGATGGGCTGGACGCGCCGGCGCTGAGGCTGCTGCGGACCGAGGTGGACCGGGGAGCCGGAGGCACCGTCCTGGGCTTTCCGGGCGGACGGTACCTCGAGATGCCGGCCGGCGTTCGGCGTCTGCTGGAAGCGGTCGGCAGGGACATCTACTCACGGGAGGAGGTGCTCCGTCGCGTCTATGAACTGCAGGCCAAGGTCCGCCACGGCAACAGCGGCGGCCCGTTCGTGTTGGCGGGAGGGGTCGCGGCGGGCCTCGTCTTCGGCGCCTCGCTCAGCCACCCAGACCTCGGCTACGCGATCGCATCGCCCCGATTGATCCCCCTGGTCAACCGGGCGGCGGCCCGTGCCGACCCCGTCCGTACGGGGCGCTGCGTCCGCTGAGCCGGTCAGTCCTCCACGACGATCTCGACGCCCTGTGCTCTCACGCCGGGTCGGATCGTGTGCCAGCCGTCCGGCGGGTCGCCGACCGTGTGGCCCTCGAGTTCGAAGGCGAGCAGCGAAGGACCCGCGCCGGACAGGCATGAGGGGATCCGCCGGCCTCGGAGGTCGGCGAGAAGTGCCGCCGACTCGGGCATCAGGGACGCTCGGGCGTCCTCGTGGAGACGGTCGTGCAAGGCGACCTGGAGGAGGTCCGGCTCGCGCGTGAGCGCCATGACGGCGAGGGCCGCGTGGCCGATGTTGAACACGGCGTCGCGCCTGCCGACCGTCCTCGAGAGCGCGGCCCGGGCTTCCGCGGTGCCCAGCCGTTGCCGATCCGGCACCACCACGACCGGATCCAGATCCGGATGCGGCTCGAAGCGGTGCACGGACCCCACGCCGGGAGCGAACACCGTGAGACCCCCGAACGTTGCGGCGGCCGCATTGTCGGGGTGCCCCTCCAGCTCCGCAGCATGGGCGAAGGTGGCGTGCGGATCGTCGCCGACGCCCGCTTCACCGAGCAGGGTTCGACCCAGTGCGACGCCGGCGACGGCGGCGGCGGATGACGATCCCAGGCCGCGCTCCAAGGGGATCCGATTGATGCCGTGGATCGAGAACGGCGGGAGGTCCGCGTTCGGATGGAGAAGGATCCGCTCCTCGAGGGCACGCGTGATCGCTCGGCTCACCATGTCCGTGCCGTCGGTCGCGAGCTCGTCCGCTCCTTCGCCGTCCCACGAGACACCCGGCTCGGCCTCCGTCTCGACGGTGACCTCGTTGCAGAGATCGAGCGCGAGCCCGAAGCAATCGAACCCAGGGCCGAGGTTGGCCGAGGTGGCCGGCACCCGGACGGTGACGCGCACCTAGAGCCCCAGCTCGGCGGCGACCACGGCGGGGTCGGCCGGCACGGTCTCGGGCCTCGCCGCCCCGGCGATCGCCCACTCGGGGTCCTTCAGCCCGTGCCCGGTGAGGACGCACACCACCGT
>JALZDC010000415.1 GCA_030862755.1 Actinomycetota bacterium | reverse complement strand
CCCGGCCCCACGCCCACGAGCACGCCGACCGCTCCCGTCCGCATCAGGTGCAGGGCGGTGGAGTACGACGCGCACCCACCGACGATCACCGGGATGTCGAACCCGGCGATGAACTCCTTCAGGTTGAGCGGCTCGGTGTGAGCGGAGACGTGCTCGGCCGAGACCACCGTTCCCTGGATCACCAGCACGTCGAGCCCTGCCTCCAGCACCATCGGGGCGAATCGTTCGACCCGCTGGGGTGTGAGCGACGCGCACGACACCACGCCACCTGCCTTGATCTCCTCGATCCGCGTGCCCAGCAGCTCCGGCTTCACCGGCTCCCGATACAACTCCTGCATCCGGCGGGTCGCCTTGTCGTCGGAGAGCCCGGCGATCTCTTCGTAGATCGGCTCGGGATCCTCATACCGGGTCCACAGGCCTTCGAGGTTGAGGCAGGCGAGTCCTCCGAGGCGTCCGGTCAGCACCGCGGTCTGCGGCGAGATGCTCGCGTCCATCGCCGATGCCATCATCGGAAGTCCGAACCGGTAGGCATCGACCTCCCAGCTGATGTCGACATCGTCGGGATCGCGCGTCCTCCGGGAGGGGACGATAGCGACCTCGTCGAACCCGTACGCCCGCCTGGCCGTCTTGCCGATCCCGATCTCGAGCTCCACCCCAGCTACCCCCCGAAGCGCGAGACGCCCATCCGGTACCCCGGATGGGCGTCTGACCGATGCATGGGCCCAGCGTACCAGTCGCCCCTGGTGCGCTCGTTAGCCTCCCGAAACTGCTTCGAGGGCTCTGCGGGCCTGTGCGAGGTGGAAACGATCGTGCCCGGCGAGCAACCGGAAGACGAGCTCGTAGCTCTCCCGTCCTCGTTCGGTGTGGATGCCGACCCTGGCGCGATCCTCCTCGGATGATCGCGCCCACAGCGCCAGGTTGGCGCGGCGGAGCGGGTCGAACAGGTCGAGGAGCTCGGCGGGATCGTCGTTCCGTCCGGCGTGGATCCGGTCGACCCACAGATCCTGGTCGTATCCGATCAGCGCAGGCTCGTCGTGCGCGAGGATCCAGCGGTACCGGGCGGACGAGACGATCTCGGCGTCGAGCGCGTGCCCGAGGCACTCGATCACCGACCACTCCGAGGGCTCGGGACGGGACCAACCCAGCTCACCAGCCTCAGTGAGGAGCGCATGCCACGAGTCGAGGGCGGCCGCCTGTACCTCGGCCGGATCATCCTGTCCCAAGAACGACAGGATGTGGTCCTGGTAGGCCCTCGGTTCGAAGACTGGGTCCGGCGACGAGGGTGCGTCCATGGCGCGACTCTACCGTGCGCCTTCGACTCAGTTCTCTCTTGCGACGTGGCCCGTATCGGTCACGCGGAGATCGGTGAGCCCCGAGTGGACGCGGTCCCCTTCTACGAGGAGGGTCGCATCCTCGATGTGACCCAGCGTCTGCAGCGTGTCCATGACCTTCTGCAGCGACCGTTCGGGAGTCTCCCCCAACGTATCGACCACGAGCTCCGGGTTCTCCGGCGCCTCGTAGGGATCGTCGACACCGGTGAAACCGGTGATCTCCCCAGCGAGCGCCTTCTTGTAGAGGCCCTTCGGGTCGCGGTTTGCAGCGATCTCCTCGACGGTCGCATGGACGTAGACCTCGACGAATGCGCCGATCTGGGCGCGCACCGCTTCGCGGGCGGCCCTGTAGGGCGAGATCGGACAGCAGATCGTGGCGACGCCATTGCGGGTCAGCAGGTCGGCGACGAAGCCGATCCGCAGGATGTTGGTGTCGCGGTCCTCCTTGGAGAACCCGAGGCCTTTCGACAGGTTCTGGCGTACCACGTCGCCGTCCAGGATCTCCGTCTTCAGCTTCCGGGCCTGGAGCTCGTGGTAAAGCATCTCGGCGATCGTGGATTTCCCGGAGCCGGAGAGCCCGGTGAACCACACGGTGAACCCTTTCTGCTCGGGCGTCGTCACAGGAAGCTCCTCGAGGTGAATCCCTCGAGTGCCTCGATCCCGTACAGCGAAAGGATCGACGGGCCGACGTCGACGAGCTTGAGGCCCTCCACCCTGCCGGTCGGCTGTCCGGGGGCCCCCTTCATTGCGAAGACACCGGTTCGATCGTGATTCGCGCCGTCCGGCCCGATGTCGTTCTCATACGTGTAGATGCCTCCGTTCCCGACGGCGCCGACGGAGCGCCACGCCAGGTCGCCGAAGTAGACCAGGAGGTCGGGCGCCACCCCGCGGACCTCCGGATAGACGTCCTGCGGCTTGTGCACCGTGGTACCGAGCGGCTCGCCGGTCGGACCGGGCATCGCGACCAGCTTCACCGCGAGTTCATCGCGCACGGTCTCGTACTCGGCCGGCTCGATCACGCCCTGCGGTTCGCGTCCGGAGACGTTCAGGAACAATCGGCCGTAGTAGCCACCATCGCCCCACGCCGCCGTCCGGCCCCAATCGATCCCGGCTTTCGCGATCGGTGTCATCTCGGAGACGGGCTCCTTCAGCGTCAGGTAACCGTTCTCGATCAGCCAGTCGTTGAAACAGATCCCGCCCATCATCGGACGGGCTCCGTGATCGCTCATCACGATCGTGATCGCATCGTCTGGGAGTAGCTCCAGCAACGTCCCCACCTCGTCGTCGAGGGCCCGGTAGTACCGCTGGAAGGCGTCCTCGAACGCGTTGCCCGGCTTGTACAGCGGATGCGTCGGATCGAAATAGTGCCAGAACACATGGTGGAGGCGGTCCATGCCCATCTCGACCATCATGAAGAAGTCCCAAGGCTTCTCCTTCACGAGTCGCCGCGCCACCTTGAACCGGCGCTCGGTCATCTTGAAGACCTGCTCGAGGACGAACTCCATCCCTTGCCGTCGGAAGTTCGGGATATCGAAGATGTACTCGCCCTTTCCGCCCAGCTCCGCTTCGATCTCCACCTCGAGCTGGTGCGGGTATGCGTAATGCTCGGCCGACGGAGGGGTGAGAAAACAGCCGACTCGCCAGCCAGGGAATTCCTTGGGCGGTGGGAAGGCGGGCGGCACGCCGATCAGAAGCGAGGACTTCCCCTTCGCTCCGAGCGTGTCCCACACCGCCGGGGCATCGATCGAGCCGGAGTGCGCGATGGCAAGGTTCTCGTAGCTGGTGTCCCTGCGATTGCGGAAGCCGTAGATGCCAAGCTCACCCGGTGTCTTGCCGGTCATAGCGCAGGCCCAAGCGGGGATCGTTATCGGCGGCGTGATGCTGGCGAGATCGCCGTGCATCCCCTCGGACATCAGCTTGGAGATGTTGGGAACTTCTGAGGAGAGATCATCGAACAGGAGCTGCGGAGTGCCGCAGTCCAGACCGATGACCGCGACCCGGGGACCTTGTTGCATGTCGACGTCGTCCTTCCTTAGGTTCATGAACTGTTCTTCGCCGGGATGGAGGGTCGAAGCCGGAGCCGGGTGCGCCGGAACGCGGGGCGGCTCAACGGTTCTCGTATGCTATCAACCCGCCCGGAACGCCGACCGAGGGCCCCAGGAGCCGCTTCGATGAGCCTGTTGCGCCGTGTGCTCGGTGTGGGCGCCGTCCTGACGCTCGTTCTCTCCGCTCCTCTCGTCGTCATCCCTCGGGCGATCGTGGAGGGGCTCCTGGGCCAGGTGCAGACCGCCGACGACGTCTGGATCAGGCTCTTCGGTACCGCGGGCATCGCCCTCGCGCTGTTCCATGTCCTGATCCTCAGGAGGCTCGACGACCTCTGGTGGTGGGTGTGGACCTTCGTCATCTTCGACGGGCTGTCCGCGCTGGTCGTCATCGCCCACGCGGCGGTGGGTCTCCCGGAGGGGTCGTCCGCATGGGCCTGGTGGCTCTACGGAGCGACCAGCGCCCTCTTCACGGCGCTGTACGTCGTCGGTCTAGCGAAGGCCGGCCAGGAGAAGCCGTTCGCCTGATCGGCGGAGGTGTCATGGCGAGAGCCCGACGTGTCCTTTGTCATCCTCGGGCGGCGGCGACGCGTGCGCGAGCCATGCGGTCTGCGGCGGCCGCGGTCGAGACACCGTCACGCTCCGCCCGCTCGAACACGTCGAGCAGGGTGTCGCCGATACCCTCGAGCCGCTTTGCCATCGTGGCGTCGTCCCACCCCAGGGTCTCGTAGCCCGCGAGATGGATCACGCCGCCCGCGTTGATCACGAAGTCGGGCGCGAAGAGGATGCCGGCGTCGCGGAGGCGCTCGCCGTCCTCCGCG
>JALZDC010000383.1 GCA_030862755.1 Actinomycetota bacterium | reverse complement strand
AGACACCGTCCTCCGCGAGACTCACGACTGGGTTCCCTCCACCACCCGTCGTAGCGGTCGACACAGGACGGGCGGCGGTCCGCCCGACCTGCGTCGCGAGCGCGGCCGCAACGCCCAGCCCGACCGTCAAACCGGGGTCGATGTCGAACGTGGTCGCGGTCGCGAGCGCCAGCACGCCTCCGACGACCGGTGCGACGGCGAGGCCGACCACGTGCAACACGTGATCGACGATCGGCACCTTGTCGCCGATGAAGTCGGCCAGCCCGATCACGCTGACGATGCCCAGCACGAGTGGATCGCCGAGCCTGTCCCACGGCGCCGGCAGGTCGATCAGGTCCGTGTATCGGGAGAGCAGCCCGACAGTCAACAGCGGTATGTACGCGTTGAGGCCGGCCGCCGTCGAGAGTCCGAACGCTGTGAAGTACCCCATGGGCGCATCCACCGGACGTTAGCGACCCCTCTGCGGCTGTCGCGTGCCTTCGCGGCCGAGACCGGCTACGGCTTCGCGGGGGTCCCGGTATCCCTGGACCTGATCCACCTGACCGGACGTCGGGATCTCAGCGAGCGCGACGTGCCTCGTTCTCTTTGATCCTCGCCTTCACGAGCTTCTTCACGAGGGCCGCGGGGAGAGGCTTGTCCATCCGGAACCGGATCGTCCCCTTCGACAGATCGTAGGGCTTCAGTTCGTCCGCGTGCTCCTCGATGACCTTCGGACTCATGGGGAAGAAGCTGCAATGGTCCTTGAACGCCGCGTAGGACACGAGTGCCCCACGGTGCTTGAAGGCGGGGATCCCGTAGCTGATCCCCTCGGTCGCCATCGGCGCCGCGACGCTGATCGTCTTCCGGAGCTTCTCGAGCGCGGCGCGCGCGTCATCCGGAAGGGCAGCCAGGTAGTCCTCGACGCTGTTCGGTTTGTCGATGGCCGCCTCCTGGATGCCGACGCCCGAGCGATGCCCCCTCGGGTTCGATGGATATCACGGTCGCCGGAGGCGCGGGAAGACCCGGCCGGTCCGCCGCAGGTACGCCTCGGCCTCGGCGCCGTAGCGGCGTCTCAGGTCTTCCTCCTCCTGGCGCATCCACCACGTCACCGGTCTGGGCCTCCACAGCATCGTGTAGGAGGCGATGACGAGGAGGGCGAGGTAGTTCAAGGTCAGCAGGAACAGCCCGATCGGCAGCGCGAAGAAGTGGATGTAGAACGGATGTCGTACGTACCGGTGCAGGCCGGTCGTCATCAGCTCCCGCTCGTGCACCGCACGCCGGTACACGTTGACGGCGAGCTTCCGTCCCAGCCCGATCAGGATCGCGAGGCCCAGCGCCGAAAGGACGATCCCCGCGATCTGCAGGGCGAGGTCCGGGCCGACGAAGAAGGAGAGGCTCGGGGAGTAGAGGATCCCGACCCGGTAGACGAGTCCGTCGATCACGAACAACAGCGGGACGGCGCCGGTCAGGGTGGTGGTCATCAGCCGCCACGCGCGGATCGCGGCCGATACCTTCTCCGGCTTTTCCCGCTCGAGCTCCTGCCGCCGCGCCTCCGTGAGCGAGGTTTTCTCCCAGCGAAAGATGACGGCCCAGAAGACCGCCACCAGCCCCCAGACCGATCCGACGAGCAGGGAAACGACCTCGACCGGGAGCATCACCGACCCGATCGCCATCTCTTCATCTCCTGCCGACCCGGCGACGATCTGCCCCAGCCCACCGGGCTGCTCGCAACTTGCCACATGAACCGCATGAGCGTCTCTCGGTCCGAACGTGCCTCCATCGCTCCGAGTCCCCTGACCGGACGGCGATCCGCCGGCCTTCCCCGTCGCTCGCCGTCCTGAGAACCTTGTCGTGACCGGCGCTGGATCGGACACTGTCCGGACATCTCGAGCGACCCGGATGCGAGGTGGCCGCGTTCCGGCGCGGATCGATGGTGATCGTCACCGACCTGAGGAGGTGGTCCGAGTGGCCGACGAACGGATCGAGGCCGCGACCGCGAACTGGGCGCCCCGATTCACCTCGCAGGGCGTCGACCCGAACGACTTCGTGCGTATCACCAGCGGGCTAGATCGCTGGGAGGACTGGCTGGACGCCTGGTGTGCGAACGGGGACACCCACGCTCTCCTGGCCCGTGAGGCTGAGGACCACGGTCGCCTGCTGTCCGCCGGGGAGGCGTGGGTCCGCGCCGCCCTCTCGTACCACTTCGCCAAATTCGTGTGGATGGTCGATCTGAACCGCCACCGCGACGCGTCCGACCGGGCGGTTGCGGCACTCCGCGAGGCCCATCGGTTGCTCGATCCCACGGCCGAACGCCTCGAGGTCCCGTTCGAGGGCGGCACCATGGTGGCGAACCTCCGTCGCCCGACGGACGCGCAACCTCCGCCGCTCGTACTCCTGCTTCCGGGCCTGGACTCGACGAAAGAAGAGTTCTTCTATTGGGAGAACGTGTTCCTCGCGCGCGGGATGGCGACCCTGTCGCTCGACGGGCCCGGACAGGGGGAAACGGGATACCACACGCCGATCCGGCCGGACTACGAGGTCGGTCCGGCGGCGGTGCTCGACCACCT
>JALZDC010000361.1 GCA_030862755.1 Actinomycetota bacterium | reverse complement strand
GGACACGTGTTCAATCTCGGCCACGGCGTGCTCCCCGACACGCCGGCCGAGCATCTGCAGCGGCTGGTAGAGCTGGTCCACTCGGAGACCGCGAGGGGCGCCTCGTGACACCGCGGATCGGGGTGCTGGTGATGGCCTACGGCACCGCGAGCGGACCGGCCGACATCGAGCGCTACTACACGGACATCCGCGGCGGACGCGCACCCTCACCGGAGCATCTCGCCGAGCTGAAGGATCGCTACGCGGCGGTCGGCAACGTGTTCCCGCTGCTGGAAACGACAGGAGCCCAGGCAGCGGGACTGGTCGATCGGCTTCAGGGCAACGGGACGACGTACCGAGGGTATCTGGGGATGAAGCATTCGCCGCCGTTCATCCACGAGGCCGTGGCGCGCATGCGCGACGACGGCGTGGAGCGGGCCGTCGGCATCGTGATGGCCCCGCACTGGTCGGGCATGTCGGTGGAGACCTACGTCGAGCGGGTCCTCCGAGCGGTGGACGAGGCGGGGGGCGAACCGTCGTTCTCCTTCATCCGCAGCTACCACGCGCAGCCGTCCTTCGTGAGGTTCCTGGCCTCACGCGTCTCGGATGCTCTCGGACGCCTGGAGGCGGCCCAGCGTTCCGAGGCGATGGTCCTCTTCACCGCGCACTCGCTCCCGACCCGCGTCGTGGAGGACGGGTCGCTGCGCTGCAAGACCTGCGACTGCCTGGACTCGTGCCGGTATCGGGACGGACTCCAGGAGACAGCGGATCTCGTCGCCGGGTCCCTCGGGCTCGAGAGCTACGGGATCGCGTGGCAGAGCGCCGGCCGCACGGCGGACCCCTGGTGGGGGCCACCGATCCAGGAGTCGATCCTCGAAGCTGCCGCGATGGGTCACCCCGCCGTGGTGGTGTGCTCGGCCGGCTTCGTGGCGGATCACCTCGAGACCCTGTACGACCTCGACATCGAGGCGAGAGCCGTGGCCGAGGGAGCTGGGATCCGGCTCGTGCGGACGACGATGCCGAACGCCGACCCTGAGTACCTTGACGTGCTGGCCGAGGTGGTTCGCGGCCACCTCGCGGATCTCCCGGAAGCGTGACCGTCCGCGTTGCCGTCGTCGGCGGGGGCGTCGCGGGACTTGCCACCGCCTTCCATCTGCAGCGGGCGGGTGCGGACCCCGTCGTCTTCGAACGCGCGGGCACCCATGGCGGGGTGATCGCGCCTCCCGTCGAGGTGGGAGGTCTGTCGCTCGAGGCGGGTCCCGACTCGTTCGCGGCCCGGAAGCCCTGGGGCGCCTCGCTCTGTCGCGACCTCGGACTGAGCCTCGTCGCCCCGGGAGCCTCGGGAGCTCTCCTCTGGACGAACACCGGATTGGTGCCGTACCTCGCCGGCACCGCGTTCGGGATCCCCGGCGACGTCGGAGACGTGCTCCGATGGCCGGGCCTGTCGTCGCGCGGGCGGGTCCGGGCACTCGCGGATCTCGCGAAGCGGAAGCGTCGAGACGGCGTCGAGGAGACACTTGGTCAGCTGCTCCGGCGCCGGCTCGGGAACGAGGCCACCGACCTGGCGATCTCCCCTCTCCTCGGCGGTCTCTACGCCGGCGACGTCGACCGTCTGTCGGCGACGGCGACCTTCCCCGAGCTCGTCACCTGGGAGCGGACCCAGGGAAGCTTGGTCCGTGGCGCGCAGGCCGCGCAGCGGTCTGGGCGCCACGCCGATCCCGGTCCGCTGTTCCTCCGGCCCCGCCGCGGGATGCGGGAGCTGGTCGACGCCCTCGCGGGTTCCCTCGGCGACCGTGTCCGCACCGGAGCCGAGGTGAAACATGTTGCTGAAGGTGACATCCAGCTGGAGGACGGGCCCGAGCCGGTTGATGCCGCCGTCCTCGCCTGCGGAGCCCCAGAGGCATCCGCGCTCTTGGGACATGGAGCGCCGGGAGGCCTCGAGGCCATCCACTCCGTCTCGACGGGCGTCGTACTCCTCGTCTACCCACTCGGGACCGCCGACGCGCTCCCGGATGGGACGGGGTTCGTCGTCCCGCGCGGCGCAGCGCCGATGACCGCAGCGACCTTCGTCTCGCGGAAGTGGCCGGACGAGTCCTACGCCGACCGTGCCGTGATCCGTTGCTACTTCGGGGGTGCGGGCGACGAGAGCGTGCTGGAAGCTCGGGACGGAGACATCGTCGGGGCGTGCGCCCTGCACCTGAGCGCCGCCCTCGACCTCCCCGGCCCCGCCGCGGG
>JALZDC010000259.1 GCA_030862755.1 Actinomycetota bacterium | reverse complement strand
CCGGCCGCGATGACCTCGTCGAAGGACGCACCTCCGCGGCCGGCCACGTGCATCTCGTCGCACACCAACGCGACCGCCTCGGGAGCGTTCAACCGGAGCCCCTTCGCGAGCGTCGCCCGCGCGAGCTGGGCGGCGGTGAAGACCCGAAGGCGTTCCTCCTCGGTGGGAGTGAGCTGCATCTCTTCCTCCTCCGGCGAGCGTACCCTCGGTCGCGATGACGCGCTCCGCAGATGAATCGCGGTCAGAGAAGCCCCGGAGGGACGAGGCGCCGCAGTCTCCCACCTTCCGCGAGGCCTCCCGCTTCTGGATCTGGCTCGGGCTCGTGAACTTCGGTGGTCCGGCCGGTCAGATCTCGCTGATGCACCAGGAGTTGGTCGAACGCCGGCGATGGATCGACGAGGGACCGTTCCTGCACGCGCTGAGCTACTGCATGCTCCTGCCGGGACCCGAGGCGATGCAGCTGGCCACCTACGTCGGCTGGCTCCTCCACCGGGTCCGAGGGGGCCTCGTCGCGGGGATCGCCTTCGTGCTGCCGAGCTTCGTCATGCTCATGGCCCTCTCCTGGATCTTCGTCACGCACGGCGACCTCCGGTGGGTGGCCGGGGCATTCGCGGGATTGGCGGCGGCCGTGGTCGCGATCGTCGCTCAAGCGACGGTCCGCCTGGGGAGCACCACCCTCGCCAACGGCCTGATGATCGGCGTCGCGATCGCGTCGTTCCTGGCGATCTTCGTCCTCGACGTCCCCTTCCCGATCGTGGTCGCCGGCGCGGTGGCCCTCGGGCTCATCGGCGGGAGCGTCCGGCCTTCGCTGTTCCAGGTCGGCGTCGGACGAGAGCTGGAGGAACGTGCATCAACATCGGTGGCGGACCGACTCGACACTCCCGCTCCCTCCTGGCGTCGCAGCCTCGTCGTGCTGATCGTGGGCCTCGCCGCGTGGTTGGTACCGATCGCGGCGGTCGCGCTGTGGAGGGAGGACGCCGGCACGCTGGCCGACATGGGGTGGTTCTTCTCGAAGGCGGCGCTGGTCACGTTCGGCGGCGCCTACGCGGTGCTCGCCTACGTCGACCAGGCCGCGGTCGGTGCCTTCGGCTGGCTCCGGCCGGGCCAGATGGCGGTGGGCCTCGGGCTCGCGGAATCCACGCCCGGTCCCTTGATCATGGTCCTCGAGTTCGTAGGCTTCGTCGGCGCCTATCAGCACCCCGGCGGGCTTCCGCCGTTGATCGCAGGGATCCTCGGCGCGACCGTCGCCGTGTGGGCGACGTTCGCACCATGCTTCCTGTGGATCTTCCTGGGCGCCCCGTACGTCGAGCGGATCCGTGGCAACATCCGGCTCGCATCCGCGCTGCAGACGGTGATGGCGGCGGTGGTTGGCGTCATCGCCAACCTCGCGGTGACCTTCGGCGTCGTGACCCTGTTCCGCGACGTGCGGACCGTCCCGTTCCTCCGCGGCGAGTTCCCCGTCCCCGTCTGGACCGAGGTCGACTCGTTCGCGGTCGTGCTGGCCGCGGTGGTCTTCGTGGGTCTCTGGCACTTCCGGTGGAAGATCGGGCCGGTGATCGCCGCGAGCGCCGCTGCCGGTCTCGTGATCAAGGGCCTCCTGTAGGGGGACGCCGGTCGCGGCGGAGCAGGATCGTCGCGCCGGCGACCCCGACGATGGCGAACGCGAACCACTGGATCGCGTAGGACAGATGGGGGCCTTCGGAGAGCTCGGGTGTGGGCACGGGCGTCGGTAAGGACCCGGGCTGCGGCGGTGCCTGCTCGATCAGCCGGAGAGGCAGAGGGAACACGTCGTAGGGAAGCGCCGACGCGATGCCCACCACATCGAGGACTCGGATGACCCCGTCGGTGTCAGGCGTGGTGGAACCATCGCCCTCATCGGGCATCAAGGAACCCCTCACCTCGACCTCGTCCGCCGGGGGTACGGCCCCTCGGACCGGCGCCGTCTGCATCGCGAACGGGACCCAACCTCGCACGACGAGGATCGCGCCTCCGTCCGCGAGGACGAGCGGTGTCACGACCTGGTGGCCGGCTTCGCCATCGAGGCTCCGGCCGTACAGGAGGACCTCGCGCTCGACGTCATAGGTCCCCCTGGCGGCGGCGCGCCGGTACGGCT
>JALZDC010000341.1 GCA_030862755.1 Actinomycetota bacterium | reverse complement strand
TCGGTCCGGCGGCGGTGCTCGACCACCTGGCCGGCCGGACCGACCTCGACCTCGACCGGATCGGCGTCGTCGGCGTGTCGCTCGGCGGGTACTACGCGCCGCGGACGGCCGCGTTCGAGCCGAGGGTGCGGGCGGTGTGCTCGATCGGCGGCGCGCACTCGTTCGGAGAGCTGATCGCGGATCGACCGTCGATCTCGCGTGAGACGTTCCTCCATCACTCGGGCGCCAAGGACCTCGACGAGGCGCAGACGATCGCCGATGCGATGACCCTGTCCGGGGTGCTGCCGAAGGTCACGCAGCCGTTCCTCGTGATCTTCGGCAAGCTGGACCGGCTGGTCCCGTACGAACACGCCGAGCGTGTGGTGGCCGAGGCGCCGAACGCCGAGCTGGTGATGTACCCAGAGGGGAACCACGTCTGCAACAACATCCCCTACAAGTACCGACCGCTCGCCGGCGATTGGATGATGGAGCAGCTCGCGGCGCTTGGGTAGGCCATGCACGGAGCGGGCCTCTGTACCTTGACAGGAATACACAATGCACAGAACACTGGACCTGGGCGTGGCGGCCGTCGTCCGGGTCCCGGCTCGGGTAGTGAGCTGCCACCCACCGACGACCGAAGGGTGGGGGCGATGTCGAACGGCACCGAAGGCACCGACGCATCGGAGCGAAGGGCTTGCACGGGACCTCGCGCGGGTGACGGGCGGCGCATCCGTGTGCCCGGCGCTCGGGGCGGGCGAACGCTCACGCTCCTAGTCGGGCTGGCGTTCCTGCTCACGGCGTGCACGGGCGGCCAGGACGGGCCGTCCCCGGCGCCGGACGACGGAGGAGCCGATGTTCGGAACCCGGATGTGATCGTCCACGCCGCCGACGACGAGCCGCTTTCCCTCGACCCCGCCCAGGCCGAGCCGGGTGAAGGCGGGGAGTCGGTGATCCTCCAGGTGTACGAGCGCCTGGTCGAGTTCAGCCCCGAGGGGCCGGAGCTGGAACCGGGATTGGCCACCGAGGTCCCGTCGGCAGACAACGGCATGATCTCCGAAGACGGACTCACCTATACGTTCCCCATCCGCCCAGACGTGACCTTCCATGACGGGAGCCCGCTCACGGCAGACGACGTCAAGTACTCCTGGGACCGCGTCCTCACGATGGACCTCCCGGAGGCGAACGCCGGCCTGCTGGCCGACATCATCACCGAGACCAACGTGATCGATGAGTCCACCTTCGAGGTGACGCTCAACCAGCCCAACGCCGCCTTCCTCAACTCGGTCGTCACGCAGTCGGTCGCGTCGATCGTGTCCGAGGAGGTCGTCGAGGCGAACGGCGGGGTGACCGCCGGCGAGCCCAACGAGTTCATGCAGACGAACCCGGTCGGCACCGGCCCGTACGTCTTCACCGCGTGGAACCGGGGCGAGACCATGCTGTTCGAGGTGAACGAGGACTACTGGGGCGAGCCCGCGAAACTGGACCTGCGGTTCGAGATCGTCCCGGACCCCGACGTGCGCGTGCTCGGTCTGCGCGCCGGTGACTACGACTCGATCGAGACCGATCCGTCGTTCGTGGGCGACGTCGAGGGGGCCGATGGCGTCGAGATCTTCGCGGGCGAGTACCTCCTCGAGCCGATCCACATCGGCATGAACCTGAATATCCCCGAGGGCGCGCTGCCTCCGGAAGACACGATCCCGACGGACTTCTTCCACGATCCGCGCGTCCGCCAGGCGTTCAACTACGCATTCGACTACCAGGGCTTCATCGACGGAGCGCTCGGCGGCTTCGGAGCTCCGGTCCCGCACTACTTTCCGCAGGGCGTCCTCGGATACGACGAGAGCATGCCGGTCTACGAGCAGGATCTCGCCCGGGCCGAGGAGCTGTTCCGCGAGTCCGGGTGGTGGGACCGAGGGTTCACGATCTCGGTGATCACGGAGGAGGCCAACCTCTTCGAGGTCGGCGCGCTCGTCCTCAAGGACTCGCTCGAGGGGCTCAACGAGAGCTTCCGGGTGCGCGTCCTCGCCGTGGCCGAAGCGCAGTTCGACGAGGCCCATGCCATGGACCCCCTCCCGTACGCGATGTGGGTCAAGAACGCGGATCCCTACGCCGATCCGCACGCGTTCATGCGTGACTACATCCATCCCGACGGCTCGTGGGGCCAGATCCACGGGTTCGCGAACGGGTACGAGGACCCGGACGCGATCGCCTCGATGATCGACGACGCCTCGACCACCACGGACCCCGACGAGCGCGTCGAGATCTACGGCCAGCTCGCCGAGATCCTGTACGAGGACCCGATGTGGATCCTCGCCGGGAACGAGACGGCGCTGAACGCCCACCGGGACTGGCTGCAGGGGTTCGTGATGAACCCGCTGTGGCCCAGGCCCAGCCTGAAG
>JALZDC010000339.1 GCA_030862755.1 Actinomycetota bacterium | reverse complement strand
AGCCGGAGGGACCTGAGCGCCCCACGAGCCAGCAGATCCTCGCGCTCGACGACTTCCGGACCGCGGGTCAGGCCCGGTCGGTGGCCCACGCGTTCCTGCGTGCCTACGCGGGTTCGCCCGCCGACGGCGGGCGAGCCCTCGAGCACCTGGTCGAAGGCGTCCTCGCCCGCGAGTGGGCCCATTGGGTCTCGATCCAGAACGCGGGGTTCCCCGGCACGATCGAGGGCAACCTGCAGCTCGGGCATCTCGGCCCCGCCATGCCCGTCAGGGCCGAGGATGGCTCCCTCGACGAGCTCGTCGCCTACGGGGTCGTCGTCCGCGCGACCGTCTCGTTCACGTTCAGGCATGAAGACGGCGAGCCGGTGCCACCTCTCCAGCGGCTGATGGACGGGCTCGTCGTGATGATCCAGGGATCCGACGGCGCATTCCGCGTCATCAACTTCGTTCGCGACGGCCGTCGCCTCGACGAGTTCTTCCTGGTGTTCGACGAGGCGACCGAGCGACAGGCCGGCGTGACCGTCGAGATCCGGAGCCTCGTCCGGCTGGAGCGCTGGCAGTTCGGGATCGAGATCACGAACGACACCGACCGTCCGCTGCACATCATGCCCAAGCTCACCGCGCTGCTGACGCAAGAGGATGGGCCGGCGAGCCCGGACCGGCCCCTCGTCACGTTCCCCGCCCCGATCCGGCCGGGCGAGTCGGCCGAGGGCATCGTCAGCTTCGCGCCGCCGGCGACGGCCGGGGATGTGGACCTCATCGTCGCCGTCGCCGGGCCGGACGGTGAAGCCACGGGATTCCGGTTCGGCGTCCCTCGGACGGCGGGCACGACGCCCTCTCCGACGCCCGCGGCCTAGCGCTCCCCCGCCAGCCATCGGTCGACGCCCTCGTTCGCCAAGCGGTCGGCTTCGCTGTTCTGCTCCCGAGGGACGTGTGCGAACGAGATCCGGTCGAACCCGGCGGCGATGCTCCGCGCGCGGCGGTGGAGCGGCTGCAGGTGTGGGCTCTTCACCCGGTAGCGGCCGGTGAGCTGGCTGATCAGGAGCAAGCTGTCCGAGCGAAGCGTGACGGACCGGGCGCCGAGCTCTTCCGCCCGCGCGAGCCCCTCGATCACCGCCGTGTACTCGGCGACGTTGTTCGTCGTCTCGCCGATGCCGCGGGCGATCTCCGCGACGACCACGCCGTCCTCGGTCGTGATCTCCACCCCGATGCCCGCGGGTCCGGGGTTCCCGCGGGCCGCCCCGTCACAGGCGACGATCAGGTGACCAGAATCCGCCGGCAGTGCTCACACCTCTTCGTGTCCTTGGTCCTCTTCAGCCGGTCGATCTCGACGGATGAGAGCTGCTCGTGGCATCCCTGGCACACGCCGTCGACGAGGGCGACGGCGGCGATGCCCTTCTTCTGGGGGCGGAGCTCGTCGTACAGCTCCAGTAGCTCGGGGTCGACCGACGCCGCGAGGGCCGCACGGGCCTCCGAGCGCTCCTTCAGCTCGGTCGTCAGCCGTCCGAGCTCTTCGGTGGCTGTCCCCTCGACCGTCTCTACCTGTGCGCGAAGGCGGTCCGAGCGTTCGGCGGCGGCGCGTTCCCGGGCATCGAGCTCCTCCCGCACCTCCATCAGGCCGAGCAGCTCGTCCTCCCGGTCGCCGCGACGCTTCTTGAGGTTGTCGACCTCGTGACGGATCGAGTCGAGCTCCTTCGCGTTCGCGACCGACCCGTCGTACATGCGCCTCTCCTCGGCCGCCGCCTTCTGCGAGATCGAATCGATCTCGTGCTCGAAGCGCATCTGGTCGCGGGAGAGCTCGTCCAGGCGCAGGCGGAACTCCCCCAGGAGCCGCTCCGCCTCGTTCGCTTCGGCGAGTGCGGACGCAACGTCCTCGCCGGCCTCGAGCGCTCGCATCCGCGCCGTCAGCCGATCGACCGCGGTGTCGATCTCCTGGATGTCGAGCAACGGACGGGCGGGGTCCATGGGCGGGGAAGCCTAGTCGAAGTCGGTTGTCGGGGCGCGACCAGCGGCTACGCTCGGGCCGTGCAGGGAGAGGCGGACGGACGGGTGGCGCTCGTGACCGGCGCGGGGAGTCCGACGGGGATCGGATTCGCGACGGCGAAGGTCCTCGGGCGGGAAGGAGCGGCGCTCGCGATCGCCTCCACGACCGACCGGATCCATGAGCGATCGGCTGAGCTGAACGCGGCCGGCGTCGAGACCGGAGGGTTCGTCGCGGATCTCATGGACCGGGAGCAGGTGCGTCGCACGGTCGCCGGGATCCAGGAGCTGTTCGGCAGGGTCGACATCCTCGTGAACAACGCCGGCATGGTGACCGTCGACATGGACGGGATGGAGGAGCGCGAGTTCCTCGACCTGGACGACGCAGCCTGGGATCTCGACCTCGCGATGAACCTCGGGACGGCCTACAACGTGACGAAGGCCGTGGTGCCGGGGATGGTCGAACGGGGCTGGGGTCGTGTGGTGATGGTCTCTTCGGTCACCGGTCCCGTGGCGACCACGATCGGATCCACGGGGTACGCGGCGGCCAAAGCCGGGATGGACGGCCTGATGCGCGGCTTGGCGATCGAGGTGGCGCGCAGCGGCGTCACCGTGAACAGCGTGCTTCCCGGATGGATCTCGACCGGCTCGCAGGCCGAGCACGAGCAACAGGCCGGGCTGCACACGCCGGTGGGACGCTCGGGCACCCCCGAGGAGGTCGCCGAGGTGATCGCCTTCCTCGCATCAAATCGTGCGAGCTACTTGACGGGGCAGGCCCTCGTCATCGACGGAGGGAACGTGATCCAGGAGGCGAAGGGCCCCTAGCGTCCGCCCGAGGCCCGGCCGACCATGCCCCGTTCGAACGCCCGACGCCCGGTCGTCGTGGTTCTTGCCGTCGTCGTGGCGGCGGCGTGCCTCGGTCTCGGGCTCTGGCAGCTTCGTCGGCTGGAGGAGCGCCGGGCTTTGAACGCGACGATCCTCGGCCGGCGGTCCGCGGCGCCGATCTCGATCGGCGACACGTCCTCGGGAGCAGGCGGCGAGCCGTACCGGCG
>JALZDC010000251.1 GCA_030862755.1 Actinomycetota bacterium | reverse complement strand
GCCTCCCGCAGCCGCCGGGCCTCCTCCTTGCGCTCACGACGTTCGATGTTCGCGCCCCCACGCGCCGAGCCCCCACGCGTCCCACCCTCACGCGCGCCACCTTTCGCAGGGGTCTGGCGGGCCGCAGGTGGGCGCTGGCGCGACCTCTTCTTATTCTTGGCCATCAGAGCGCGCCTCCCGGCTCGGGGGCTTCACCTCGGTACTCGCGGTCGGCCGTGGTGGGGAAGCTGTATTGAGACGTGAAGTCGAACGCCACGGCCAGGTCCGCGCTCCCGCACGTGCGGAGCCGGTGCCACGCCACCAGAGCCATCTGGGTACCGTCCGGCAGGATCCCAGCCGCGTCGCCGGGAAAGTCGTACGGCGCCACGATCACGCGATCCTGGCCCACCTCGGCGTCTTGGAGGCGGCGGTCGTAGAACTCGATCAACCGGGCCACGTCGCCCGCGGGCGCGGCGGGGTCGTACCAGACGATCGTGGCGCCGTGCTCGAGGGAGTGGATCGAGCGATAGAGCTCCGCGATGGACATGGAGTCGTACACCCCGCCGGGGAGGGGCGTATCGGCGTGGGGGCCGGACGCGGGCGGCGTCGTGGGATAGGCGGACAGGGGTGGGCCAACGACGCCGGCCCCCCCGATATGGGTGCGGTCCTGATCGGGAGGGTCGAGCGGAGGGGTCGTCGTCACGTCGCCGCACCCGGCAGCGTCGGCCGCCCCCCCTGCCCGCTGGAGGAGCTGGGGAGGGCTCGGCAGGTCGCCTCCCGCGGGGAGCAGCGCGGTGGCGAAGACGATCGCCGCGACCGCCACGGCGCCCACCGCGATGCTGAGCGTGCGGGCACGCCGCTTCGATGCCAGCCGTCGCTGGAGCTCGTCACGCTCGCGCCGTGCCTGTTCCTTGCGTTCCGCCTTGGTCAGCCGCCGACCCTGATCCGGCCTTCCTGGGACGTCGGTCAAATGCGCTCCTCGATCACGGGGTCGCGGAAGCTTACCGGCCGGTCCCCTTCTTGGAGGACGAACGAATCTTGCGGGGTCGGTGGGAGCGGCCTATCCTGCTCGCGCCTTCCCCTGGATGCACGACCGGCCGTTCGGCCGAGGGAGGGAAGGCGCGTGTCAGACATCAAGCGCGAACACCTGGTGAGGCTGCCGGCGGCGGAGGGGAGCGGCGGCCTCGATCGGTTCTTCAAGATCTCGGAGCGCGGCTCCAGCGTGCGGACCGAGGTCGTGGCCGGGATCACCACCTGGCTCACGATGGCCTACATCCTGTTCCTGAACCCGCAGATCCTGGGCTTCGCCGGGATCCCCGATCTGCAACCACTCGGGCTCCCGTTCGGGCCCGTGCTCACCGTCACCGCTCTCGTCGCCGGCCTCGCGACGATCGCGATGGGACTGTGGGCGAACTACCCGTTCGCGATCGCCTCCGGCCTGGGGCTGAACGCCTTCGTCGCGTTCACGCTCGTCGCGGGCCAGGGCCTGTCCTACCCCGAGGCGATGGGCGTGATCGTCGTCGAAGGGCTCCTCATCACGGTCCTCGTGCTCACCGGGTTCCGCAACGCCGTGCTGAACGCGATCCCGATGGACCTGAAGCGGGCGATCGCGATCGGCATCGGCCTGTTCCTGATGATCATCGGGCTCGTGAACGCCGGCGTCGTCGTGCAGGGGCCGGGCAACCCGCCGCTCGGGCTCACGACCGACTTCACGACGCTCCGGATGCTCACGTTCGCGATCGGCCTCGCTCTCTGCTCGATCCTCGTCGTTCGGAAGATCAGGGGGGGCCTCCTGATCGGGATCGTGGCCACCACGGTGATCGCTGCGATCGTCAACGGGATCTGGGGCGACAACGCGATCTGGAACGCTGTCGGGCCCGGTATCGCGCAGGTGCCCGGCTCCCTCACGGCGACGCCGGACTTCAGCCTCCTCGGGAACGTCTCGTTCGGGTTCTTCTCGACCTTGGGCCTCTGGACGGCGGTCGTGCCGGTCTTCGCCGTGATGCTGTCCGACTTCTTCGACACGATGGGTACCGCCGTGGCCCTCGGTGAAGAGGCCGGGCTGCTGGACGAGGACGAGAAGCTCCCCAACATGAACCGCGTCCTGCTGGTCGACTCGGTCGCGGCGGCCGCCGGCGGTGCCGCGAGCGCCTCGTCGAACACCACCTTCATCGAGTCCGCGGCGGGGATCAGCGAGGGAGGCCGGACTGGCCTCGCCTCGATCGTCACCGGCGTGCTGTTCCTGCTCTGCCTGTTCCTCTCGCCGCTGGCCGGCGTGATCCCGCCGGAGGCAACGGCACCGGTCCTGATCGTCGTCGGCTACTTCATGATGCGGGGGATCGGGGAGATCGAGTGGCGCGATCCCGCGATCGGGATCCCTGCGCTCCTCACGATCGGGATGATGCCGTTCACCTACTCGATCACGAACGGGGTCGGCGCCGGCTTCATCGCCTACACGGCGATCCGCGTGATGCAGGGCAGGTTCCGCGACGTGCACCCCTTGATGTACGTGGTGACCGCGGGGTTCCTATTCTATTTCCTGAAGGGCGTCCTGGCCTCGCTACGCCGATCGAGGGAACGCGCCGGATCCACCGGAGGGCGGGGCAGCGAGGCCACGCCCTCCGGCATCGGGCCCACGGCCACGATGCCGAGCGGACGCCATCTCTCTCCGAGGGCGAGCGCGGCTCGAGCCACTTCGGCATCGAAGGAGCGGCTCGGGTCCCATGCCCACCCGACCCGCTGTGCATGCAGAGCGATCACGAGCGTCCGGATCGCGGCCCCGGCAGCGAGCATGATCGCCTCATCGGAGCCGTCCTCGGAGGCCGATGTGCAGGGAACGAGGAGGATCGGCGCCGCCAGGAGGACGTCGTCCGCGTCCGCCGCGGCCAGGAGCCGGCGCCTCGCCGCTGGAGAGTCCACCGCCACGAACGTCCACTGCCCGGCCGGTGGAACGGCGGAGGCGGCGCGCACGGCGTCCTCGACGATCTCTCTCGGCACCTCGCCGGGCCCGAACGCGTCGCTCTGCTGGGCGGCCGAGACGGCGATGCGCGCCGACTCACGGAACAGATCGTCCTGGGGCCGGCGCACCAAGGCGCTGGCCGGCGCGGGCGGCGCGTCGCCGGTCGCGGCGTCCAGACCACGCACCAGCGCCGCCGGGACCCGCGCGGTCTTCGTCATCACGAGGCCGCTCGCGGCAGCCACGGCGTCGGCGAGCGCCACCACGGTGGTCTCCAGCTCGTTTCCGTGATCGTCCCGGGTCCCCCGTAGGTCCAGCAGCGCCGGCAGGCCCGCGCAGCCGATCGCGACATCCACGACGCCCTCGCGCCAGGGCCGGCCGAACGTATCGGTGATCACGACCCCGAGCCGGGACAGGCCGAGTCGGGCACAGAGCTCCTTCTGCAGCCGCTCGGCGCTCCCGTCGGGGTCCTCGGGGAGCAGCGTGAGGAAGCCGTCTCGCACGTTCGAGGCGTCGACCCCCGCGTTCGCGCAGACGAAACCGTGCCGCGTTCGCGTGATCACGAGGTC
>JALZDC010000249.1 GCA_030862755.1 Actinomycetota bacterium | reverse complement strand
CGCCGGTGGAGGACGAGCGTTGGAACGTGGATGGTGGGCAGGACGGCTCGCACATCGATGTCCAGAAACATCTCGAAGATCTGCTGGATCATCGCCGGACTGGCGGCGGAGCGCTCCATCCGGGCGGTGAACTCCACGGCCTGGGGATCTTCCGCGAAGCTGGGAGCGAAGAGCTCGACCATTCCCTCTGCCTGTTGCCCCCAGTGCGGGGCGATGAGCTCGGCGGCGGACTCGCGAAGTGCCTCCGCGGGGGAGGCCCACGGGTAGTCGGGCGCCTCGGTGGTGCGCCCCATAGCGCCGTGGAGCACCAGAGCGGTCACCCGATCGGGGTGGGTAGCCGCGAACAGGATGCTCATCGGCCCGCCCTCGGAGATCCCGAATAGGGCGGCGCGCTCGGACCCCGCGGCGTCCATCACCGCCCTTACGTCATCGATGCGCTGCTCGAGCGTCGGTACGTCGGGGACCGGATCGGAGAGCCCCGTCCCGCGCTTGTCGAAGATGATCAGGCGCGAGAACGAGCTGATCCGCTCGAAGAAGCGCGCGAACGGAGGCCACTCCCACTGGAGCTCGAGGTGGGTGGCGAAGCCGAGGACGAGGACGACGTCGATCGGCCCGTCGCCGACGACCTGATAGGCGATCGAGGCGTCGCCGGACCTCGCGTACTGTGTCGGCGGAGTTCTCACCTGTTCTGGCGTCGGCCGTGGGCTCTGGCGCCGAGCGCACAGGCAATCTACGGAACCGAAGCTCTCAGGTTCGAATCCTGACGGCGCGCTGGCGGAAACCCCGTCCGGTGCCGGGTTCTTCGGTTCGGGTGCGCGCCGAGTCGCTCCGTCGGGAGCCAGGGTGGTAACCGAAGTAGTAACGCGCCAGAGCCGAACCAGGTTGCTCGGCGGCTCGGCGATCTGGGGTTGATGGCCGGTCCGCCGGACGCAGACGCGCCCGCATACTGCCGGGCTAAGCTCGGTCCTGACTTACGGACGCTGCTCGACGCATCACGTAAGCATCGATGAGCGACAAGCGCGACACCGTCCACCATCCGATTTTCGCCCGCGTCTACGAGCGTTTCGTCGCCGCCCGCGAGGGCGAGGAGATCCGGGCACGTCGCGAGCGCCTGCTCGCCGGGCTCGACGGCCGCGTGCTGGAAGTCGGAGCCGGCACCGGAGTCACCTTCCCCCTCTACCCGTCGACGGTCTCAGAGGTGGTCGCGCTCGAACCCGAGGCGCACCTGCGTAGCGTCGCAGAGGATGCGGCGCGGTCGGTGAACGTGAGCGTGACCGTCCGCGACGGACTCGCCCAGCACGTCCCCGAGCACGACGCGAGCTTCGACGCGGTCGTCGTCTCGCTCGTCCTGTGTAGCGTCCCGGATCAACCGGCGGCGCTCCGGGAGCTCCGGCGCGTGCTTCGCCCCGGCGGCCAGCTTCGCTTCTTCGAGCACGTGATCTCGCTCCATTCGGTCAAGGCAACGGTGCAGCGTGGTCTTGAGGCGACGATCTGGCCTCGGATCGCTGGCGGCTGCCATCCGGCTCGGGACACCGGCGCAGCGATCGAGCGCGCCGGCTTCACGATCGACTGGTGTGAGCGGCTCGGAAAGGCGCCGAAGCAGCCACCCTTCCCGTTCCTCCTCGGGAGCGCACTGCGGTCCAAGGAAGCGCCGACCTGATGATCGAGCGCCATCCAGGCGGGATACGCCGCGGTGCGGGGGCGCACCGGAATGAGCTTTGAATCGGGAGAGGCCAGGCCCGACTTCGAGGCCGAGGGGGGCTGTTAGAAGGGGTCAAGGGAGACGCCAGAGCCGCTCGTCTTCGGCTGTTGAATCGGCTGCACGCCGAGGGCATCGGTCTCGAAGATCTGAGAGACGCGGTTGCTAACGACCGGCTCGTGATCCTCCCGGCGGAACATGCCCTCGGCGGTGATGCCCGTTTCAGTGCACGCCAGCTCAGCGAACGAGGCCGGGTGCCGCTCGATTTCTTCCTTGCGGTCCGACGGGCCCAGGGTCTGGCCGACAACGACCCGGACGAGGCCGTATACACAGAGCAGGACGAAGACGCCGCCCATCTCTTGGCCGAGTTCTACGAAGCAGGGTTCGACCGGGACGGCATGCTCGAAGCGGCGCGTGTTCTCGGGCGCGGCATGGCGCAACTTGCGGACGCCCTGGGTGCACTCTTCGGAC
>JALZDC010000244.1 GCA_030862755.1 Actinomycetota bacterium | reverse complement strand
GGCTACTTCTGCGCGCTGATGCAGAGGGTGAACCTCTCGTCGCCGAAGAGGAACGTGGCGCAGCTCCCTCCCACCGATCGCAGCTCGAACCTGCCGCCCGCGAACTGCTCCCCGACGACCACGTCGTAGACGGTGCCATCGACCTCGACCTGGACGTGGGTCGCGCCGTCCCGCTGGAAGATGTCGAGCAGGACGACGGTGGATCCGCCGACGTTCTGGCTCGAGCCGTCGCCCGGCGCCGTGGGAGAAGGCGTTCCCGTGCCACCGCCCCCGTCCCCGTCCGTGGGTGAAGGGCTTCCGGTTCCTCCGGGAACCGTCGGCGAAGGCGAAGGAGAGAGTGCGGGCGGGACGGAGAAGGGGTCCCGCCCGGTGAAGCTCTGGATCGGAGGGCCTCCCCCGCCCGGCGACGGACTCGGCGAGCTGGGCGGCGGCGGCGTTTCGGGGATCGGCGGGAACGGCTCCTCCCCGCCTCCGAGGAAGGAGAACAGCAGGAAGCCGGCCAGGAGCACGCCCACGACGATGCCGCCGATCGTCACCGTCCGCCGGTCTCGTTCCGATAGTGCCATCGATCAGGCCTCCGGGATCGTTCCCTGCTCGGTCGGACCGGGCTCCGACCCCGGGCCCGAGCTGACATCGCTCGTGTACAGCGTGATCGTCGCGGCGAAAGAGAGGGTCGACCCGACGGTCGGGGTGAGATCCACCGATTGCACGGTCGCGGCGCGAGGGAGGGTCTCGATCTCGTGCAGGTACTTCACGAGAGCGAAGTAGGAACCGGCTCCGCTCGCGGAGACGGAGATGCTCGAGAACCCGCCGGCCTCCGCGGTCGAGGGTGTGGAGGGCGTCAGGCTCAAGACCTGCACGCCGGAGACCGCCGCCGCGTTCCGCAGGAAGAGGATCACGCCAGGAAGATCGGCAGTCGGCGGCACCTTCCCGTCGATCTCCCGGATCACCGCCTCGTTCACCGGTGCCTCGTCACGTGCTTGGCGGAGCGCGTTCAGCTGCGCGCTCAACGTCTGCTGCTGCGCTCGGGTATCTTCGAGCTCCTGCTGCGCCTCCGTGACCTGCCCCATCTTCGGCAGCACGAGGAGGAGCACCAACAGGAGTGCGAGGATCCCGGCGCCGGCGCCGGCAGCGATCACGGCTCGCTTACCCCTCACCGGTCACCCCTCCGGCCTGTCGTCCGCGCGGCGTCACCACGGCAGTGGTGAGATCGACGCCCGAGGAGTAGGTGATCGGTCCGTCCGCCACGTCCGCGATCGACGTGACCCATGGATTGACCCATCCCCGGACACGCTCGAGCCGCGTCAGCCACGAAGCGATCGTGTCGTAGTCCAGAGCGAGCCCGGCCACATCGATCCGCCCGGTCAGCAACGTGGTGCCGCCCGCCGTCGGTGTCGGCTCCTGCGCCGAGGCGTTCATCGCCGTGAGCGCGGCGGTGCTCGGGATCACGCGCGAGACGTCCATGAGCAGACCGGAGAACGAGATCTCGTTGGCGAAGACGGAGTCCAAAAGCGCCTGCTTCGCCTGAGCCCGCTGGCGAAGCTCCTCGAACTCGCGGAGCTCGTCGATCTGACTCTGGAGACTCTGGTTCGACTGCTGCTGCTGCTCGATGTCGCTCCGGATGCCGCTCAGCTTCCCCAGCTGGAGGACGTAGAACACCAGGATGAGACCGATCAAGCCGATGCCGGCGAGCGCCACGACACCGGCCAGCCGCCGTTGACGCTGGGCCGCAAGGATGTCGGGCGGCAGGAGGTTGACCCGACTCATCGGCCGCTCCACGGGATCGCCAGGCCGACCGCGGTCGCGAGCACCGGTTCGGCCTCGGTCTGGGCGTCCTCCGAAAGCGAGAGCTGCGAGCCGACCCGGCTGAACACTCGGCCGGGCTCAACCGTCACCGGCATCCGCTGCCGCAGGATCTGGATGAACCCCGCGAGCTTGGACCCGCCGCCCGAGACGAGAACGCGGTCGATCCGAGCGCCCTGCGTCTGCGCCGTGTAGAACTCGAGTGACGAGCGGATCTCGTCCACGAACTGCGTCGCCCGCTGCATCGCGATCTCGAGCGCCCGCTCGGGCGTCGCATCGACCCCCTCGACCGCCTCGCCGCGCTTCAGCCGCTCGGCGACCACGTCCTCCACGGACAGCCCTCGGGCGATCGCGACGGTGATGTCACGGCCGCCGGATGGAAGGATCCGCACGAACCGGGTCGCGCCGGTCGCATGCACGACGATGTTGGTCACGTGCGCCCCGATGTCGACGACGGCTTCGCCACCGGTGCTCTCCAGCTCCATCCCCGCGCCGCTCGCGCCGACCGCTCGGACCAGCGCGAAGGGCACGAGGTCGAGACCCATCGGCTCCAGCTTCGCGCCGGTCGCGGCGGCGACCAGTGTGTCCACCATCGCCTTCTGTGCCGCCACCAGCAGCAGACGGATCATCTGCCGCCCGTCGATCTCTCTTTCCTCGATCAAGTGATAGTCCAGGACCGCCTCGTCGACCGGCATCGGGATGAACTCCTGCACCTGGAAGCCGAGTGACTGCCGAAGCTCCTTCTCGGGCATGGCCGGCAGAGCGATCTCTCGCACCACCACACGCTGGTTCCCCACACCCATCCAGACCTTCCTCGACTTGAACCCCCCCCGGGTCCAGAGCTCACGCAGGGCCTCCGACACGGCCGGGACCTCACGCACCTCGCCGTTCTCGACCGCGCCGGCAGGAAGCGGCACCTGCGCGGCCCGCACGACGGTCGGCGGCGACCCCTCGGTCAGCTCGGCGGCCCGGACCGCGGTCGAGCCGACGTCGAGCCCGATCCTGGCCTTCGGCACTACCCACCCTCCACGTGGACGGATCGACCCTCGAGGAAGCGCTCGAGATCCGCCTCGAAGATCCGGTAGCCCTTCCCCACCCGAAGTGCCGGGAGCTCACCCGATCTGATGAGCCGGTAGACGGTCATGTTGGACACGCGCATCGCCGCTGCCACCTCGGCCACGGTGAAGAGCCGTCCCGTCACGAACGCCCGCGATCCGGCCACCCACGCTCCTCCAGTGCGCCCATTTCAGGTTTCTCATGTGCCACATGAAGCACATCGCTCACATTGAGCAACGAGAAGCACACCTGCCTCCTTGGGCGTGCTCACGAAACACCAGAGGGCAAGCGAAGTCAAACATCTATGGGGAACTTGCGTCGACGCGGGTGAGGGCCTACTCCGAAAGACCATCCGCGAGAAGATCGGCCGATCCGTCTCAGAGGAAACGGCCGATATACCAAGAGGCGATCGGCTCGCCCCAGAGGCCCGCGACCACGGCGCCCGCCGCGAGGTAGGGCCCGAACGGGATCGCGCTCTTCCGCCCCCTGCCCATCACGAGGGCGACCAGTCCGCCGAGCCCGCCGAACAGGATCGCCGCCCCCGCCGCCACGCCGACGAACCGCAGGCCGAGTGAGCCGTGGAC
>JALZDC010000220.1 GCA_030862755.1 Actinomycetota bacterium | reverse complement strand
CGACAGGAGTAGGCGCTATTAATATAACAAAACAGCCGCGAGCATCGTGTCGCCTCCGAGGAGCTGCTCATGATGTCGGATCGATCGAGCCACGCGCATCCTTTCGGACCGGATCGCTGACCCGTTTCCCGGGCCTCTCTAGGGTTATCGGCGCGGCGACGACCTCATGTAGTCCCCCCGGTTGGGTTCGGATCTGGCCCGTTCGGGGGGCTCAGCCCTGGTCAGGAAGGACTGGGAGCACTCCGGGAGTGGATCCGGCGACGGGGATCTCGTCGGGGGAGGGCCAGCGCGCTCGTGACTTGGCCGCGAGCTTGAACATCAGCTCGACGGCCTTGGGATCCTCGGCCCCGGGGCGATGCTCGATCACATCGTCGGCGGTGGCCCGATCCCAGATGTCCTGCCCTCGCTCGGTCCGGACGATCGAGAGCGTCCAGCCCTCCGACTGTCCGAGGCCGCCGAAGGAGATGTCGGCGTGCTCGGCCGCGAAGTCGGGACACCGCAGGCAGCCGGGCCTGGTGAACCGCTGGGCCTCCTTCAGCGAGTAGATCACTTCGTCGCCGGAATCGGTGTAGAACAGCAGCTTCCCCTTGACGTTCACGCGAACGAGATGGTCGAGGTCTAAGCCGAGCTCCTTCTGGGCGATCTCGACCATCAGGCCGTCGTACGTGAACGACTTCGAGCAGAGGAGCCCGAAGGTCCACGCGATCTTCCTCCGCCACTTGTTGACCCGTCGAACCTCCAACGCCCCGGTCGCGCTCGATTGGCAACCCATGCCCACGAGCGCGAGCTTCGAGAGGCCCATCTCGGCGGCCTTCAGGAGGGCGAGCGG
Source organism: Actinomycetota bacterium (assembly GCA_030862755.1). Taxonomy (GTDB): domain Bacteria; phylum Actinomycetota; class UBA4738; order UBA4738; family HRBIN12; genus JAJNBA01. The sequence continues at coordinate 3,865 of JALZDC010000220.1, read as the reverse complement.
ATTCGCGGAGTACGTGTAACGGGACCCTGCGGTCGCGAGAACGCCTTCCGCATCCGTCACCACGGTCGGCTCGGCGTCCCACGGACGCTCGTCCGAGAGCCTCGAGGTCAAGGCGCCGTCGATCTCGCCGTTCGCGAGCCCCCAGAGCAGCAGGGCCGAGATGGCCCCCCCGTCCTGGCCGTGCATGAGCGCCTCCTGCTCCGTTGCTCTGGCCAGGTAGATGTCGCGATACTGCCCGATGACCTCCTCGGGCCTGCGGACCTGACCGAAGAACAGCTCGTCGATCTCCGATTCCCATTCCCGGAACCTCGGACAGGCGCGCGTGCAGATGTCGCAACCCTTGTCGCCGTGGCGGCAGCCGTCCGGACCTTCTTCTTGGAGCTGGACGGGCACGTCGTTCTCGTACCCCAGCACGTGGAAGGGACAGGCCACGATGCAGGAGGTGCAGCCGGTGCACAGGCCGGTGAGGACCACCTCGTTGTACAGGTCTCGCCACTGGGTCTTCTCGACGGCCACGCCGGGAGTGTAGTTCTCCACGTCACGGCCGCGAAAGCCTCGCCCCCTCCTCGGTCGTAGTACCTTCCGGCCCTGATCTGGCCTGAGATCGAGTTCGACGACCTAGGGGAGGGATGGATGCACCGACGGTGGATGCGCGTGCTGGGTGCCTTGTTCGCGCTGACTCTGCTCGCCGCAGCCTGTGGCGGCGACGGGACGACGGGGGAGAACGGCGGAAGTCCCAGCGAGAGTCCGGCTGGTGAGGGCGGCGGGGGCGGGGCCGATCTCACGATCGTGGACTTCGGGTTCTCGCCAGCCGAGCTCGCCGTGTCGGAGGGGCAGACGATCACGGTCACCAACATCGGCGAGAGCTCGCACACGTTCACGACCGACGACGAGGCCATCGACGAGACGATCGGCGCAGGCGAGACGGTGGACATCCCGCTGACGGGCGTCGCCAGCGGCGGGTTCCATTGCCGCTTCCACTCGCAGATGACGGGCACGCTCACCGTCGGGTGAGTGGGACATGGAGAGGCCGGCGACGATGCCGCTCGAAGCACTCCCGCGCTGGTCCTGCCGGCTGGAGGCGCGGAGCGCCCCGGTCTCGCTCAGATCGCGAACGAGGCGCCGCAGGCACACTCATGGGAGGCCTGTGGGTTGATCATCTTGAGCCCGCCTCCGAGGAGGGCGTCGTTGTACTCCAGCGTGGAGCCGCGGACGATCGAACGGCTCTTCGGGTCGACGAGGACGCGGACGCCGCCCGCGGCCTCGATCACCGCGTCGTCGACCGCGGGACCTTCGGCGAACGACAGCTCGTAGGTGAAGCCGGAGCAGCCACCCGCCGTCACGCGGACACGGAGGATCGGCATCGCGCGGCCCTCCTTGAGGGCGAGCGCGGCGATCCTCCGCGCGGCCTTGTCGGTGACCGCGATGACGTCGGTGACGGGTGCGTCCATGTCCTTCAAGGCTACCCGACCCGGTCGTCGATGCCGAGCAGGGCGCCTTTCACGGATTCGGAGAGCGTGGGGTAGGCGTGGATCGCGTGGGCGACGGAGGGCGCCGTCGCCCGCGCGACCATCATCAGGACCACCTGATGGATCAGGGCGCCCGCCTCCTCGCCGACGATGTGCCCCCCGAGGAGCCCCCCCGTGTGACGATCGGCGATGAGCTTCACGAGGCCGTAGGTGTCGCCCTCGATGTGCGAGCGCTCGTTGTCGTCGAATCGCACGACCGAGGTGATGACGTCGTGGCCGTCGTCACGCGCCTCCCGCTCCGTGAGTCCCACGCTCGCCACCTCGGGGTCGCAGAACGTGACCCGCGGGACGACGCGGTAGTCCCGGCGCTCCGGATGCCCGAGGACGTCCTTCGCGACGAGCATCGCCTCGTAGGTGCCCACGTGGGTGAAGAGCAGATCACCCGTCGCGTCGCCGGCAACCCAGACGTCGGGATTGGTGGTGCGGAGCGTGTCGGTCAGCAGGGGGTTCCCGTCGCCGTCCAGGTCGACGCCGGCGGCATCGAGGTCGTGCGGGTCGAGCATCGGTCGGCGTCCGGTCGCAACCAGCAGCTCATCGGCCAGCACGGCGTCTTTCCCATGCAGGGTGACCGTCCAGCCGGTCCCGTCGTGACGAGCCCGCTCGATCCGTACACCGGGCAACAACGAGATCCCGTCGTCCTCCAGAGCGGGCACGATCGATGCCGCGGCCTCCTCGTCCTCCTGAGGGAGGATATGGGGAAGAGCCTCGAGCGCGGTCACGCGCGATCCGAACCGCGCATAGATCTGCGCGAACTCGATCCCGATCGCGCCGGTGCCGATCACCGCCAGGGAGTCGGGAGGAGCCTCCGCTTCCCAGATCGCCTCTCGATTGGTCCAGTACGGGCCCTCTGCCAGGCCGGGGATCGGCGGGACGGTCGCGTCCGTGCCGGTGGTGAGCACCACCCTGTCGGCCTCGATCTCCGTGCCGTCCGAGAGCTCCACCCGATGCTCGCCGATGAGGCGCGCCTCCTGCAGGAACACGCGGATCCCGACGCGCTCGAAGGGCTGCTCCCCTTCGCCGGACTGCGAATCGATGACGTCACGAGCCCGCTGCTGCACCGCCTTGAGGTCGATGTGGACCTCGGGGATCCGTAGGCCGAATCGCTCGGCGTCCCCCGCGAGCGCCGCGATCTTCGCTGATCGAAGCATCACCTTGGTCGGCACGCAGCCGTAGTGGTTGCACTCGCCCCCGAGCTTGTCCCGTTCCGCGAGCGCCACCTCCAGTCCGGACGTGCGCGCGAGCGATAAGGCGACCTCCGAACCCGTGCCGCCGCCGCCGATCACGAAGACGTCGAACCGCTCCATCCGAGCTCTAGCGGGTCCCCAGGAAGCCGACGAAGATCCGCGCGTACGCCCGCGCCGCCGCGACCATCTCGTCGACGCCGATCGACTCGTCGGCGGTATGGGCGTGGGAGAGCGAACCGGGCCCCGCGATCACCGTCGGGATGCCCGCGTCATTGATGTAGAAGCGTGCGTCGGTGATGCCGGTGAAGCCCACGAAGGGCGGTGTCGAACCGGTCTCGACGCCGATCGCGTCGCGAACGATCGCGGCGATCGCCGAGTCGCCGGTCGTCTCCGCCGCCTCGGTCCAGTCCTTCAGGGAGATCTCGATGGAGGTGTCCGGGCGCTCCGCCACGAGGTCGTCGACCAGTCGGCGGAACGGGGCGAGCACTTCTTCGGGATCCTCCTCGCCCGGCAGGATCCGGCGATCGATCTCCACCTCGCAGCGGTCGGGGACGACGTTCGGGGCACTCCCGCCCGCCACGATCGCGACGTTCACGGTCGTCGGCCCGACCAGCGGATGAACCCGGTCCGGTAGCACCTCTGACAGGCGGAGTAGGAACCGCGACATCGCCAGGATCGCGTTGATCCCCCGATCCGGCTGCGAGCCATGGGCCGCTTTCCCGTGCGCGACGGCCGTCACCCAGGCGCCACCACGCTCGGCCAGAGCGATCTGCATCTCGGATGGCTCGCCTACGAGGGCCGCGTCCTGATCGAGAAGCCCCAGGTCGCGCAGGACGCGCGTGCCGTGGACCCCGGCGAGCTCCTCGTCGGCAACCAGATGCAGGTCGAGCGTCCCCGCGACCGGGAGGCCGGCGCGGCGGAGGCCCGCGACGGCCGCCAGCGCCGACGCGATCGGTCCTTTCATGTCGCAAGCCCCGCGGCCCACCAGCCTGCCGTCCACGACCTCGCCCTCGAACGGACCGCTCGACCAGGTGGAGAGGTCCCCGGTCGGGACGGTATCCAGGTGGCCGTTCCAGGCGAGGCGGGGTCGCTCCCCGGAGCCGATCCGCGCCACGACGCTTGGTCGCCCCTCGTCTGACCGAACCACCCTGA
>JALZDC010000087.1 GCA_030862755.1 Actinomycetota bacterium | reverse complement strand
GGCCCGCTGACGGTGGCCTACGTGATCCTGACCGTCGTGGTGGGGTCCGTCGTGACCAAGGTCCTGGCGCGACGGGTGGACCGCTGGGACCCGTCGGACGCGGCGGCGAGGCACGGGTGAGGCGATGTTGAATCCGACCTGCCAGATAGACTTCAACGGGAGCGGGCGGGTACCCTGTAGGTAACCGCTGAAGTCGATCCGAAGGAGAGAGATGGCTGTCAGCCAGGAAGAGCATCTCAAGGAGCTTTCCAAGGGATACCGTTTCGACTGGAAGGACCCCTCCCACGCCGTCTTCGAGCCGAAGCGGGGCCTCTCGGCGCACGTCGTCGAGGAGATCAGCGAGCTCAAGTCCGAGCCCGACTGGATGCGCAAGTACCGGCTGAAGGCCCTGAAGCACTTCCAGAACCGCCCGATGCCCTGGTGGGGCGCCGACCTGTCGGACATCGACTTCGAGAACATCTACTACTTCATCCGCTCGACCGAGAAGCAGGCCCAGAACTGGGAGGACCTCCCCGAGGACATCCGGGGTACCTGGGACAAGCTCGGGATCCCCGAGGCGGAGAAGAAGTACCTGGGCGGCGTGTCGGCCCAGTACGAGTCCGAGGTCGTCTACCACAAGATCAAGCAGGAACTGGACGACATCGGCGTGCTCTTCACCGACATGGACTCGGCCCTCCGCGACTACCCGGACCTGGTCAAGGAGTACTTCGGGACGATAATCCCGCCCAACGACAACAAGTTCGCCTCGCTGAACACCGCCGTGTGGTCGGGCGGCTCGTTCATCTACGTCCCGCCGGGCGTGGCGGTCGATATCCCGCTGCAGGCGTACTTCCGGATCAACGCGGAGAACATGGGCCAGTTCGAACGTACGCTGATCATCGCCGATGAAGGTTCCTACGTGCACTACGTCGAGGGATGCTCGGCACCGATCTACACGAGCGATTCGCTGCACTCGGCGGTCGTGGAGATCGTCGCGAAGAAGGGCGCCCGCGTCCGCTATACGACCATCCAGAACTGGTCGACGAACGTCTACAACCTGGTGACGAAGCGCGCGGCCGCATACGAGGACGCCGTGATGGAGTGGATCGACGGCAACATCGGCTCGAAGGTGACGATGAAGTACCCGTCGATCTACCTCCTCGGCAATGGCGCTCGCGGTGAGGTGCTGTCGGTGGCGTTCGCCGGCAAGGGCATGCACACCGATGCCGGCGGCAAGGCGATCCACGCGGCGCCCTACACGACCAGCGTGATCAACTCCAAGTCGGTCTCCAAGGACGGCGGCCGCACGGGCTACCGCGGACTCGTCCGGGTGGAGCCCGACGCCCATCACGCCAAGTCGACGGTGCGCTGCGACGCGCTGATCCTGGACGACGAATCGCGCTCCGACACGTACCCCTACATCGAGGTCGAGGACGAAACGGCGGCGCTCGGCCACGAGGCCACCGTCTCCAAGGTCGGCGACGATCAGCTCTTCTACCTGATGAGCCGGGGGCTCTCCGAGGCCGAGGCCACCGCGATGATCGTGAACGGGTTCATCGAGCCGATCACGCGCGAGCTGCCGATGGAGTACGCGGTCGAGCTGAACCGTCTCATCGAGCTTCAGATGGAGGGCTCGGTCGGCTAGCGGTCAGCGTTCGAAGACGAACATCAGCGCGGCGCCGGACACCACGATCACGCTGCCTCCCATCACGATCCACATCGGCAGCCTGACGCCGCGGGCTTCCATGTTCCGAAGCCCCCGCCAGACCGGATACGCGTAGGTGAACAGCAAGATCGAACCGAGGATCCAGCCCACCGCGAACTCGACCCAGCCGGTGCCGCTGAACGTCATGACGCTGAGGAAGACGACAGCGAGCCCGCCGAGCACACCTCCGGCGACCGAGAACAGCACGAGGCTCCAGACAGACGACCGCAGGGCGACCATCACGGAGGCGCCCGTCGAAGCGACCGCCACCGTCGCGAGCGACGGGCCCGTGAACGTCTCGCCCCGTCCGACCGTGATGAGGTGCACGATCAACACGATCAGGGATGCGAACGGAAGCGCCACGAGGAAGTCTTTTCCGAAGCTCGTCCGCGGCAGGTCCAGATCCTGCTTCTCGACGAACAGGAACCGGGGGAGCGAGGGGTCGCGCCCGGAGGCCCCTACGATCAGCTCTTGAAGTCCCGCCATCACCGGCAGCACCCCCAGGAAGAACGCGAGCCGCCGGATGGAGAACGGTGGGAACACACGGTTCCACCAGGCGTCGACGGGGTTGCGCGGTGGCGGCTCGGACCCCTCGGGCACGCGGGACGCCTGGGAGGCGTCCGCCGGCTGTTCGACCGGACCCGGGGGTCCGGAAGGAGCCCACGGCGGAGTGAACGGACCCTCCCATCCGGCTGACGCCATGCTCCAGCGGAACCAGGCGCCGTCCCGGGTCCGTCCCCACCACGCGTTGCCGTGCTCGCGACGCTCGACGATCTTCATCGCCCTGGTATCGGGGGCAACGCGGTCAGGCCTGAGTCTCGGCGGTGCCCCGATCCTCCAGCACCCCACTTCCTCGAGACCGCGGCGAATTTCCGGCATCTCCTCCAGCCCGCGCGCGATACGGACGTTCTCCCGGGCCGTGTCCCACGCCGCCTTCAACCTCGTCGCGCGCCATGAGGCCGCCGACGCTCATGACCAGTAGTCCTCGAACATACGTCCGACCATAGCCGCGTGAGTCACCTCCTCTCTTCGTCTTGAGTAGGCCGGGTTTTTTTGAGGTGGGCGCGCGGGAGACTTCTCTGTCGCGTCAGGCGCTCCGATCTCGTGGCGATGACCGAAAAGGCCCTGGTTGGGGCGAATCCGACCCCTCCAGTAGGATTCAGTCATGACC
>JALZDC010000237.1 GCA_030862755.1 Actinomycetota bacterium | reverse complement strand
CCGGAGCGCTGGCGTCCGTGCCGTAGAACGTGCCGGCGCCGGCACCCACCGCGATCTCCGCGATGTAATAGCAGGTGCCCGACGCAGACAGCGACGCAGCCGACCACTGCTGATCCACGTTGGTGCCAACGTCGTCGACCGACATGCTGACCGCGACCGGACCGGTCGAGTCGGCGGCGTCGATCACGTAGGTCAGGGCCGGCTCGATCGCGTCGAGCTCGGCGGCCGTGTCGGCACCAGTGAAGTTGCTGCCGTCGGTGTAGGCCGTCTTCGCGGCGACCAGGGCGTTCCGGAGGCTCGACTGAGCCGCCCGGTTCTGCGCCCTCTCACGGGCGCCGAGGAACGTCGGCAGAGCGATGGCGACCAGGATGCCGATGATCAGAACGACCACCATCAACTCGATGAGGGTGAAACCCTCCTCACGCTCACGCAAACGCTTGAGCATTCTGCCTTCGCCTCCCTTCCTTTGGTAGTTGCGCACCACAGCGGTGCGCGTTCTCCACTGATGTCGGCCCCCTCGGACCCGAACTGAAGCCCTGCGACGAAGGAACTTCGGAATGGCCCAGACGTCCTACCCAGGAAGGGGTAACCCCCGCGCCAGAGAACGACGGGGGCTGGCGGCGCCTGAAGCGCCGCCGGCCCACCATCTCCGTCCGGCGATGACGGAGCCCTACTGGATCAGCTTGATGATGTTGAACATCGGCATGTACAGAGCCACCACCGCGGCCCCTACGCACCCGCCGATGACCGCGATCAGGATCGGCTCGATCAACGAGGTCAGGGCGTCGACCGCTGCTTCGACCTCCTGGTCGTAGAACTGGGCGATCTTCTCGAGCATGGTGTCGACCTGTCCGGTCTCCTCCCCCACCGAGATCATCTGCACGACCATCGGCGGGAAGACCGGGTACTTGGTGAGGGGCTTCGCGATCGACTCGCCGTCGCGGACCGACAACTGCACCTCCGTGATCGCCCTGCCGATGACCTTGTTGTTCACCGTGTCGCTGACGATCTCCAGGGCCTGGAGGATCGGCACGCCCGACTTCATCAGCATCGCCAGCGTGCTCGAGAACCGCGACAACGCGGTCTTGTGGAAGAGGGACCCGAACACCGGTGCCCGCAGCTTCAGCGTGTCGACCGTCTCACGCCCCTTCTCCGTCTTCTTGTACCGGCGGAAGAGGAACCGCCCGCCGATCGCCCCGGCGAGGACGACGTACCAGAAGGACTTGAACTTGTCGGACATCCACATCAGGCCGCGCGTCGGCAGTGGGAGCGTCCCGCCGAGCTGGCTGAAGATCGACTCGAACTGCGGGACCACGAACAGCAGCATCGCAGACATGATGAGGATCACGAGGGCGACCACGGCGACCGGGTAGGTCATCGCCGACTTGATCTTGCCGCGGAGTCGGACTTCCCGCTCGATCATCTCGGCCAGGGCCAGCAGGGTGGAGTCCAAGGAGCCGCCCGTCTCACCCGCCTTCACCATCGAGACGTAGAGGTTGTTGAACACGTGATCGTGCTTCCCCATCGCCCCGGAAAGCGACGAGCCCTGCTCGACGTCGAGGCGGGCCTCGTTGAGGACGCGCGCGAGTTCCTTGTTCTCGGTCTGCTCCGCCAGGATGGCCAGCGCGCGGAGGATCGGCAGGCCCGAGTTCACCATCGTGGCGAACTGGCGGGAGAAGATCGCGACCTGCTTGAGCTTGACCTTCTTGCCGCCGAACTCGATCTGCCCGATGCCTCGCTTCTTGCGCTGGACGTCGAGGGGGGTGTAGCCCTGCTCCCGCAGGCGCGCGAGGACGAGCGATTCGCTGTCGGCGATCAACGAGCCGGTCGTCACGTTGCCGGCCCGGTCACGAACCTTGTACTGGAAGGTATCCGCCATCTCAGCCTCCCATCAACATGCCGCCGCCCGACGAGCTCCCGTAGGAGCTGACGGGCGAGTCGTAGCCGTCGGAGGAGCCGGTCGTGAACGAGCCCCCCATGAGCCGCTGGAGCTCCTCGGGATCGTGGCACCGCTCGAAGGCGACCTGCTGCGAGATGTGGCCGGCCTTGATGTGCTGCGCGAGCGCCATGTCCATGGTCTGCATCCCGTAGCGGCCGCCCGCCTGCATCGATGAGTAGATCTGATGGGTCTTGCCCTCCCGGACCAGGTTGCGGACCGCCGGCGTGCAGATGAGCACCTCGACCGCGGCGACGCGTCCCTGGCCGTCCGTCGTGGGGATGAGCTGCTGCGTCACCACGCCCTGGAGCGTGGTCGACAGCTGCACCCTGACCTGCTGCTGCTGGTGGGGTGGGAAAACGTCGATGATCCGGTCGATCGTCTGCGGCGCGTCCTGCGTGTGCAGCGTCGCGAAGACGAGGTGACCGGTCTCGGCTGCCGTGATCGCGGTTCCGATCGTCTCCAGGTCGCGCATCTCGCCGACCAGGATCACGTCGGGGTCCTGGCGTAGCACGTGCTTCAAGGCCTGCGCGAATCCGTGTGTGTCCGCCCCGACCTCCCGCTGGTTGACCACACAGGCCTTGTGCCGGTGCAGGAACTCGATCGGGTCCTCGACCGTCATGATGTGGCCGGCTCGCTCCCGGTTCACGATGTCGACCATCGCGGCGAGCGTCGTTGACTTCCCCGAGCCCGTCGGGCCGGTGACGACCACGAAGCCGCGCTGGAATCGCGCGAGGTCCTTCACGACCGATGGCAGCCCGAGCTCGTCCACGTCCTTGATTTCGAACGGGATCACTCGGAAGACGGCACCCACGGCGTCGCGCTGCTGGAACACGTTCACGCGGAAGCGGGACCGTCCCGGGAGCGAGTACGACATGTCCAGCTCGAGCTCCTGCTCGAAGCGTTCGCGGAGCTTCTGCGGCAGGATCGCGTAGACCATGCCCTGCAGCGCCCGTGGCGTGAGCGACGGATAGTCGCCCGCCGGCTCCAGCTCACCGTGGACCCGAACCATCGGCGGGGAGCCCGCCGTGAGGTGCAGGTCGGAGCCTCCCTTCTCCAGGAGCGCGCCGAGCAACTCGGGAACGGGGATCTGTACGTCTTCTTCCTGCTGGATCACTGAGCTCATCTCACTTCACCACCCTCGCGACTTCCTCGATCGACGTGACACCTGCTCGAACCTTGGCCAGGCCGTCCTCACGCAGGGTCTGCATCCCCTGCTGGATGGCGATATCCCTGATGGCATCGGCAGACGCACGCTCCACCGTGAGTCTTTCGATCTCTTCGCTTCGGAGCATCACCTCGTAGAGACCGATCCGGCCCCGGAAGCCGGTGCCTGCGCATGCCTTGCAGTCGTTCTTGGTCGTCCGGATATCGGGGGCTCGGAAAACATCCCCCATCTCCTCCCACGTATCCTCCGGGAAACCGGCCTGAGCCAGCTCCGTATCCTCCGGACGGTATGGCTGCTTGCACTTCTCGCAGAGGATGCGGGCGAGGCGCTGGGCCACCACCGCGTCGATCGCGGAGGCGACGAGGAACGTTTCGACGTCCATCTCGACGAGACGGCTGATCGCCGAGGGGGCGTCGTTCGTGTGGAGCGACGACAACACGAGGTGGCCGGTCAGCGCGGCCTCGATCGAGATGGTTGCCGTCTCCTTGTCCCGGATCTCACCGATTAACACGATGTCGGGGTCGGCCCGCAGGATCGACCGCAGTGCGGAAGCGAACGTCAGGCCCGCCTTCGGATTCACCTGGATCTGATTCACGCCGGCCAGGCGATATTCGACCGGGTCCTCGACGGTGATGATGTTCTTCGATTCCTCGTTCAGGATGTTGAGGGTCGAATACATCGTGGTCGACTTGCCCGAGCCGGTCGGACCGGTCACCAGGATCGCCCCGTAGGGCTTGCGGAACGCGGTCTCGAACCTCTTGTAGGAATCCTCCAAGAAGCCCAGTTGCTCGAGCGCCAGCAAGGCACTGCTCTTGTCGAGCACGCGGATCACGACCTTCTCACCGTGGACGGTCGGCAGGGTCGCGACACGGAGGTCCAGCTGTCTCGTACCAACCTTCATCGAGATGCGTCCGTCCTGCGGGATCCGCTTCTCGGCGATGTTCAGGTCCGCCATCACCTTCAGGCGCGAGATGAGCCCGCCCTGCAGGTTCTTGGGCTGCGGGCGCATCGGCTCGTGGAGCACGCCGTCGACCCGGAATCGGATCCTCACGTCGCGCTCCCCCGGCTCGATGTGCACGTCGGAGGCTCGCTCGGCGACGGCCTGGGACATGATCGCGTTCACCAGCTTGACGATCGGCGCATCCTCGAGCGCGGCCTCCAGGCCGACTTCTTCCCCCTCGCTCCCCTCGGCCGCCTCTGCTGCGAGCTGCTCGACATGGGAGTCCAGGCCGGCGTACTTGGCGATCGCCTGTTCGACGTCCGCGGACGTGGCGACCACCGGCTGCACGTCCCGGCCGGTGATCGTCCGGATGTCGTCCAGCGCGTAGACGTTCGCGGGGTCGGACATCGCGACCAGCAGCTTCCCGTCCCGGTCGCCGATGGGCAGCGCCCGGTATCGGCGCGCCAGGGCTTCTGGGAGCAGCGCGGTGGAGGCCGGGTCGATCTGCGTGTCGGTCAGATCCACGAACTCGAGACCGACCTGTTCCGCGAGCGCGCGCACGAGGTCGGCCTCCTTGATCATGCCGAGGTCGATCAACACCCGGCCGAGAGCCTTGGGCGTCTTCTGGTGTTCCTCGAGGGCGGTCTCGAGCTGCTCGGGCGTGATGAGGCCGAGCTCGATCAGGATCTGCCCGAGTTGCTTCGACTTCCGCTTGACGGTCGTCATCGCCGGTCCGTTCGGTCTAGGTCTGTCGCTCGTGGATCTCGCAGATGCAGCTACGTGCTTGCTTCGTCATCCTCCTTGGGGACCTGAAGGAGCCCTGCGAACTCTTTGGCGAGGAGGATCCGATCGACCTCTGGCTCGTCTTCCCTCCCCTGGGCGCGCTCCGGGGCGTCGGTTTCCGGGTCGGGCTGATCGACCGGCTCGCTCTCGCCTGCTCGTGCTACGGGATCGGATCCGGGCTCCGAAGGATCGACTCCTGTTCGAGCTTCGTCCAGGGCACCGATTTCCGCCGATCTCGGCGACGTGACCTGCGGCGGAACCTGAACGGGCGGGGCCGCCGGCTCCCGCTCTTGCTTGTGCAGCCTGGTACGAGGCTTCCCGGAAGGAGCGGAGGGCATGTCGGGGACCCGCATGGTCTCCCGGTCGCGTGCTCGATCCCGCTCCCCCATCATCAGGGCTTGGTCGAGGAGGTCCACGAGCACGCCCGGTCGCACACCCGCGTCGGCGACGGCGAACGCCGAGTACCCACCTCGGCGGACGAAGGCCCAGACCTGATCAGGGAATTCGACGTACGAGCGCTCGGGGTCCCCGACCGCGGCGAATCGCACCCACGAGGCCCTGAGCTGCGACTCCGCTTCGCCCTCCGGATGCGCGCCGAGGACCATGCCGTCACGCGACAGCATCAAACAGCCGCGGATCCCCGTGACGCTCATCGAGACCCGCTGTGCGAGAGCCGAGTAGTCGTTCATCCCACGGGGAAGGCATCGACCGTGCCCGGCAGGCGCTTGAATCAGGTGACCTGCGAGCGCTCCGCTAACGCGGCGAGCGCGGCGGCCGACATCACCTCGAGAGGCGCCGGCATCCCCGTCCATAGCTCGAACGACAGGGCGGCTTGTTCGAGCAGGTGGCCGAGCCCCCCGAACACGGTGGCCCCGGCCTCCCTCGCCCGCTGCTGCAGATCGGTCGAGGGCGGGTCATAGAGGAGATCGACCACGAGAACGTCCGGGCCGAGATGTGGAAGGCTGGCGTGAGCCCGTTCGGCCCCCGATCCACCCACGGGGGTTGCGTTCACGACGAGGTCTGCGGCCAGCTCCCCGGTGTCGCCCGGTCCCACCACCGCGACCGGAACGTCCAGCGCGTCGATCATCGAGACGAGCGGGGTCGCCCGGGCCTCGTCGCGCGCCGCCACCGTGAGCCGGGCCAGTCCCGCTCGAGCGAGCGCCAGGGAGCAGGCCCGGGCGGCGCCGCCGGCGCCGAACACGATCGCCGTTCTACCATCGGGATCGAATCCCGCGTCCCTCCGGAGGAACCGGTCGAACCCAGGAGCGTCGGTGTTGTGTCCCTCGAGCTCGTCGCCGCGGACGGCGATCGTGTTCACCGCTCGGAGGGTCCGAGCGTCCTCCGACACGTGCTCGATCAGCTCCGCGGCCTGGGTCTTGTGTGGCATCGTGACGTTCACACCGCGGAACCCGAGCGGCGCGAGACCCACGAGCGCCTCCCGCAGGTCTTGGGACTGGACCGGCAGAGGCACGTATACCCAGTCGAGGCCCGACTCGGCGAAGGCGGCATTGTGGATGGCCGGCGAGAGGCTGTGTGTCACCGGCAAGCCGACGATCCCGACGACGTGCGTGTCGCCGCCGATCCGTACCTCAGCCGAGGCACGCATCGACGTTCCGGTTGTGCGCCGCGAGCGTCAGGGCGAACCTGTGGTGGCCGTCCGCCCCGCAGAGCACGTAGAAGAGGAACTCGGTGTCCGCCGGGTCGAGGGCGGCGCGGAGCGACTTCTCACCCGGGCTCGCGATCGGCGTCGGCGGCAATCCTGGATTGATCCGGGTGTTGTACGGGCTGTCGAACTCGAGATCCGATGACGAGAGGTTCCCGTCGGGAGTGGGATCGTCATAGAGGAGCGTCGCGTCGATCCCCAGCGCCATCCCGATCTCGATCCGGTTGTAGATCACGCCCGCGATCAGCCTCCGATCACGGTCGACCCCGGCCTCCTCTTCGATCATCGACGCGATGATCACCAGCTCGTAAGGTGTGACGCCTAGCTCGGCCGCGCGCTCGAACGGCAGCGCCTCGGCCTCCTTACGGAACTGCTCGAGGAGCTGCTCCGCGACGAGCCGGGCGGACAGGCCCTCCTCGACGAACTCGTAGCTCTTCGGGAACAGGAACCCCTCGGGGGTCGGTGTCCCCGCAGGCAGGTACGGAGGCAGCACGTACCGTCCGCTCCGCACCTCCTCGAGGAAGCGCTTCGCGGGGAGCTTGAGATCCTCCTCGACCTTCTCGGCGATCTGGGTGAGACGGAGCCCCTCGGGGATCACCAGCTCCACGGTGGGGATCTCCCGAGGCTGCGTCGTGAGCACCTCCAAGGCGGCGTCCAGCGTCATGCCGGTCGTCAACTCGAAGGAGCCCGTACGGATCTCGTCGGACTTGCCCGTCCCGCGAAGGAGGACGTTGCCGACGAAGCCTCCGCAAGGGATGACCCCGCGAGCGTACAGCTCCTCCACCACCTCCTCGCCGGTCGCTCCTTCGACGATGGAGATGGAGACGGGCCGTACGGGGCCGTCCGCGGCGTCCCGGCACCGCCGGTAGTAGCTACCCGCCCAGGCTCCGGCTCCGAGGACACCGAGGAACAGGACGAGCGCGAGGACGAGGGCCAGCCGGCGGGGGCGCCTGCCGCGCTCGGACCGCTGGAAGCTCGGGCCCGCCGACATGACCGCGAGGATACCGGGCGTCCCGCCGTCAGCCGTTGCTCGGCTGGCCATCCAGCCAGGCCTGGAGGATCACGGCCGCGGCTGAGGCATCGACGGTGTGGCGG
>JALZDC010000169.1 GCA_030862755.1 Actinomycetota bacterium | reverse complement strand
GGCTAGGGCAGCGGCCTGCTCCGCCGACGCCCGCGCCGCCTCCGATGCCTCCAGCTCCGACCGGAGCTGCTGCGGATCCTGCGTAGATGCCTCGTCCCGCTCGGTCCGCAACCTCGCCAGCCGAGCGTCTTGCGACGCGCGATCCCGCCGCAGGGTCTCCACCGTCACGCGTGCTTGGACCGGAGGCTGCGGAAGCGGAGGCAGTTCCGGGATGTCATCGAGGCCGGCGGGCCCCAGTTCCGCGATCCGGTCGCGCGCGACGGCCTGCGCTTCCCGCACGGCCCCCAGCCTCTCCGCGAGCAGCTCCTCCTCCTTGCCGAGACCCGCGAGGTCACGCTCGAGGGCGGCGAGGCGTTCCGCCGCGATGGTGATGTCGGCGTCAGCGGCCTCGATCTGCTGGTGCAGGAACTCGATCTCTTCAGAGGTCTCTCCCAGACGTTGGCGCTGAGGCTTCAGCCTGCCGCGTGTGCCGGCGAGATCGTGGGCAAGGACTTGGAGCTCCGCCCGGATCTCACGAGACCGCGTGTCGATCTCCTTCGGCGTGTGGATGACCGCAGGTCCCACGAGCGTGCCGTCCGGGGTGACGAAAGAGGCATGCGGATGCGTCGCCTGCTTCTCGGCCGCCTCCTCGATCGAGTCAGCAAGGTAGACATCCTGAAGGACGGTGCTCACGATCCCGCGCGCGGCGGGCTCCGCGTCCACCTCGGAGAGCAACGGGCGTTCGCCGGACAGGCCCTGGGTGACGGGCCCGCCTGCCGCGATGGCGAGGATCGCGCCCCCGCCGTCGGGGGCCGCCGCGAGCGCCTCCTCCCGATCCTCATAGACCACAGCATCTGAGAGGGGGCCCATCGCCGAGATCAGTGCCCGCTCGAGGCCCTCTGCCGCGTGCACGAGGTCCTTGAGGGCACCCGCTGCGCGGCCGCGGTGGGCCCTGAGGAAGCGGGACCCGGCCGTCTCCTCGATGTCCCGCCGGCGTGCTTCGAGGAGGTCCAGTCGCGCCTGCTGGCGTCGTTCGATGTCTTCGAGCTCCTCGACCTTCTCGACGGCGTGGCGTCGCTCCGTCTCCAACTGCGTTCGACGTTCGGCCAGCGGCGACGTCTGGCCGTCCAACCCCTCGATGTCGGCCTCGACCTGTCCCCGTTCCGCCCGCACGGCGGCGATCCGATCCCGGACGTCGCGGAGCGCCGCTTCGAGCGTGTACCGCTCCCGTTCTCCGGAGGACATCACGCGCCCCAACGCCTCGACCTCCACGCGGCGTCCCGCCGCCTCCTCCTCGGCCCTCCGCCGAAGCTCATCCACCTCGCGCCGGTGCTGGTCCGCGTCCCGGAAGGCGGCCTCCGCCTCGTCGAGCTCGCGCTCCCGTTCGGCGAGCTCTCCAACGGTGCGCTCCACATCCTTCTCCACGCGGGCAAGCTCGGCCTCGGTCGCATCGAGCCGGGCCGCGCGGCCGGCTTGGGAGGCGAGTGCCTGTCGAGCTCCGTTCTCGCGATCGAGGGCCCTCCGGAAGGTCTGCTCCGCCATGGTCCGGTCCGCCTGCGCCGAGCGGAAGCGGAGCTCGGCATCCGCGAGCTTCCTCGCGGCGGCCGCTCGCGCGTCGGCGCCTGCGAGCACCTCGACATCGAGTGCGTCCAGCCGGTCACGGGCTTCCTGTCGTTGGGCCAGACCCTCATCCCAGCCGGTACGCCTTCGATCGCGTTCCGCGAGCAGTCCGCGCAGCCGTGCGGCGGCCAGCTTCCGCGAGAGCTCCTCCGCCTGCGAGGTCAGCGTCTCATGCTTCTTCGCCATCTCGGCCTGCTGCCGCAGAGGCTTCAGCTGTCGCCGAAGCTCGCCCATCACGTCCTGGAGCCGGAGAAGATCCTGGTCCAAACCGGCGAGCTTGCGCTCGGCTCGCTCCTTGCGTCGCCGATGCTTCGCGATGCCCGCCGCTTCCTCGATGTACTTGCGGCGGTCCTCGGGGCGCGAGAGGAGCACCTCCTCGAGCTGGCCCTGACCGACGACCGTGTGCAGCGCCCGCCCGATCCCCGATTCCGAAAGGAGTTCCTGGACGTCGAGGAGCCGGACGAGCTTGCCATTGATCCGGTACTCGCTCTCGCCGGACCGGAAGATCGAGCGACTGACTTCGATCTCCGACATGGGAACCGGGATCAGGCCGGCCTCGTTGTCGATCACCAGCCTGACCTCGGCCATCCCGAGCGCGGGACGGCTCGGCGTCCCCGCGAAGATCACGTCGGCCATCTGCCCGCCGCGGAGCGCCCGCGGACCCTGCTCGCCGAGGACCCAGCTGATCGCATCGACCAGGTTCGATTTCCCGGACCCGTTGGGCCCCACGATCACGCTGACCCCTGGGATGAACTCCAGGACGGTCTTGTCCGCGAACGACTTGAATCCGCGGATCTGGATCTGTCGCAAGAACATGCGGCGCCGATGCTAACAGTGGTCATGTTCCCGACCCGGTAGGTCCTTGAGAGGTTTTCCTATCGCGTCACCCGGAAACCCTCAGCGCCGGTCGGGTCCTCCTCGAGCACCTCGACGCGGTCGACCTCGGCGTAGGGCGGACCCTTCCGGCACCATGCGAGCATCGACTCGACCCCCGCGTCCTCACCCTCGAACACGGCCTCGACACCTCCATCCGAGGCATTCCGGACCCAGCCCGAGAGGCCGAGCGCCTTCGCCCGATCGGCGCATGACGCTCGGAAGAAAACCCCCTGAACACGTCCTGAGATCCTCGCCCGCACACGGCGCATGGGATATGGTCCCACGGTGCGAAAGTCCTAGGCCGATGGAGGGTGTTCGGGGGTCGGTTATCTGGGTAATGCTTCAGGCATGGGTAGGGCTCCCTACAGAACGGTGACCACGAGGAGGACGCGGTGAAGAAGCTGTTCCTGGTTCCGATGCTGCTCGCGCTGGCGATCGCCGTTCCGGCGCTCGCCGACCCGGGTCCGACCGACGAGGTCGAGGTCATCCTCGGGGACTGCGAGGATGGCACGACGATCCTCCGGGCGCACAACACCCAAAGCGTTGAGCTCGGCTGGCTCATCAGGATCGACGGACGACAGGTCGATCAGGGCCGACTCGCCCCCGACGAGCGGGTCGAGCGGACGTACGAGGTGCCCTTGGGAGAGTCCCACTTCTTCCGTATCCGACTCGGCCTGACCGGTGAGGGTGTCTACTTCTCCCACGAGGGGACCACGGCACGGATCGACTGTCCGAGCCCGAGTGAGAGCCCGCCGAGCGGAACACCATCCACTTCGTCCCCACCGCCAGGCGGTTCCACGACCTCGTCACCCCCCACCATCGGCGGGGGAGGGGGCACGACCACCCCATCCACGAGTGTGCTGGGCGGGGCCGGGACCAACACGCCGGGTCCCGGCGGCACCGCGTTCACCGGACCCGAACTGGGCTGGCTGATCGCGGTCGGAATGGGCCTGGTGCTGCTCGGAGCAGCGGCACTTCGCTTCGCGAGCTCGACGCGATAGCCCTTCATCGAGGAAAGTAGCTGAGGCCGGCGGGCGAGCCCGCCGGCCTCAGCGCTAACCTGACCGCGCGATGCACGGCGATGGTGGCCGCTACGACCCACAGACGGCGCTCATCGTCGTGGATGTGCAGAACGACTTCGCTGATCCCGCAGGCTCGTTGTACGTATGGGAAGGGGAAGCCGTCGTCCCCGTCGCGAACGACGAGCTCGCGGCGGCGAGCGAGGCGGGGTCGCCGGTCGTCTACACCCAGGACTGGCACCCGGAGTCGACCCCGCACTTCGAGAAGGACGGCGGGCTCTGGCCCGTCCATTGCATTCGCGACTCGTGGGGGGCGAAGTTCCACCCGAAGCTCCGGGTGATCGGGGATGTGGTTCGAAAAGGCACGAAGGGCGAGGATGGATACAGCGCCTTCGCCATCCGCGACCCTCTCAGCGGCGACACCACCCCCACGGTGCTCCATCGCATGCTCGACGCACGCGGCGTCCAACGGATCGTCGTCTGCGGGTTGGCAACGGACTTCTGCGTGGTGGAGACGGTGACGGATGCTCGCGAGCTCGGGTACCCCGTCGCCGTCCTGCGCGACGGGATCCGCGCCGTGGACCGGACGCCAGGCGCAGGAGACCTCGCTCTCCAACGGATGCGGGACGGCGGCGCCGAGCTCATCTGACCTCCGGGCAGGCGCTCGTCGTCCTAGGTCAGCTCTGGCACTGGGGGCAGAGATACGAGGTGCGCTGGGCGACCCTCACGGTCTCGATCGGCGTCCGGCATCGGCGGCACGGCTCCCCCTGGCGGCCGTAGACCTTGAGCTCGTTCTGGTACTCCCCCGGCCTCCCGAAGAGATCGACGTAGGCCTCGTCTCCAAGCGTGGTACCCCGCATCTTGATCGCTTCCTGCACCGTCTCCTGGATCGCGCGATAGAGACGACGGACCTCCTGGGAGGAGAGGGTGTCCGACAGCCGGTCGTAGCGGAGTCCGGCGGCGAACAGGACCTCGTCCGAATAGATGTTCCCCAGCCCGCTGATGAACTTCTGGTCCATCAGCAGCTGCTTCATCTTCGCGCCCTTCTGTGCGAGCAGGTACTGGAAGGTCGGCCACGTGAAGACCTGATCGAGCGGGTCGATCGCGATGTGCTGGAGCTCCTTGACCTTCCCGAGCTCGTCCGCGCTCGTCACGAACATCTCACCGAAGGTCCGGGGGTCGATGAAACGGAGGTCACCCCCCTGCTGGAACGTGAGGACGACATGGGTGTGCGGCTCGATCACGACCCTTCCGTTGCCGCGTTGGAACTGCCCGCTCATCCCGAAATGGGTGACCAAGGCATCGCCGGAATCCAGGTGCAGCACCACGTACTTGCCCCGTCGCTCCACCTTCGTCAGCTTCCGTCCCTCCAACCGGAGGGTGAAGTCCTTGCGCTTGCCGTGCCGGCGGATCACCCGCATCGCGTTGCGGGAGCTCTTCACCTCAGCCGTCTTGATCCGCCGACCCACCACGTCCTTCTCCAGGTCCCGGCGCATCACCTCGACCTCTGGCAGCTCCACGTCGCCCCCTATGCTCCGACTCGCTCCGAGATGTGGTCGAAGGCCTCGCGGGCGGCGCGCTGTTCGGCCTCCTTCTTCGACTTGCCGACGCCCACCCCGAGGGGCTCGCCGCCGAGGAACACGGTCGCCGTGAACTCCTTCTCGTGATCGGGCCCGCGTTCCTCCAATCGGTACTCGGGCATCGTGCGCAACTCGCGGGAGGCGAGCTCCTGCAGGATCGTCTTGTAGTCACGGTCGCCCTCACCTCGGACGTATGCCTCCATCAGCGGACGGAAGAGACGCTCGATCAGGCGACGGGCCTCGTCGAGGCCGAGGTCGAGGTAGACCGATCCGAAGACGGCCTCGAGCGCGTCGGCAAGGATGCTGGCCTTGTCGCGACCGCCGCTCTGCTCCTCCCCCTTGCCGAGGCGGACCATCGCCCCCAGTCCCAAGGACCGCGCCACGTCGGCAAGTGCCTGCGCGTTGACGATCGCGGCCCGGAGCTTGGCGAGCTCACCCTCCGGCATGTCCGGAAACGCTTCGAACGCCATGTCGGTGACGACCAATCCGAGGACGGAGTCCCCCAGGAACTCGAGCCGCTCGTTGGTGGCGTCAACTCCATGCTCGAACGCGTAGGAGCGATGAGTGAGAGCGGTCTCGCGAAGCTCGTCGTCCAGGAACCTGATGCCGAGCGCCTCGTCGAGGGCCTCGGGGCCGGTGATCGAAGAGGCCTCAGCCCGGCTCACGCCGTCACTCGACCTCGATGGCCTGCCGGCCGGCGTAGTACCCGCAGTTCCCGCAGACACGGTGCGGAAGCTTCGCCTGGTGACACTGCGGGCATTCCGAATACGCCGGCGGCTTCGCCTTCCAGTTGGCCGCGCGTTTGTCCCCCCGGGTCTTGCTCTGCTTCTTCTTCGGGACCGCCATGTCCTCATCCCTCCCCGTGTTGTGGCTCGTGTCCTGGCTCGTCCTCGCTCGCGGGAAGATCCAGCTCCTCGAGCAGCGCCGCGAGCCCGTCCCAGCGAGGATCGACCTCGGGCTCGGCACAGCTGCACTCGCCGAGGTTCAGGTCGCCGCCGCATCGGGCGCACAAGCCACGACAGTCGGGCCGGCACACGGGGGCGAACGGGAGCTCGACGCCGATCGCGTCGCGCATCATCTGATGTGGATCCAAGAAACCCTCGGGATCCAGGGCGTATTCGTCCGAGTCCTCGTGCGGGAAGGGGGCGAAGAGCTCCCGCAGCTCGAGGGAGAATCCCTGTTCGAACTCCTTCAGACAACGAGCGCACGACAGAGACATGGACCCCTGGAGCCTCCCGCTCGCGAGGATCCCCTCCTCGAGCGCTTCCAGCACGAGCTCTCCGGTGACCGGGGTGTCCTCGCTGAGACCTGCGAGCGTCGTCGCGAGGTCATCGATCGTGCCGGACACATGCTCGGTCCTCGAGGCGCCGTGGTGACCCACGAGGTCGCGAACGTCGATCGCCGCGATCACCGCTCCTCCTCCTCATCGAACAGCTGGTTCTCCCCCTCCGGCCGCGCGAACTCTGCCTCGGCTGCCGTCGCGGGGCCGCGGAGCCGCTCGCGACCTACCTCCACCTGGTCGAGCGTCCGGTTCAGGGACTTCGTCGATGCCTGCGAGGCTTCGAGGATCTTGCGGATCGAGATCTCGAATTGGGCGAGCTTCGCGTCGACGTAGTCTTCTGCCTCTGAACGCATCAGGCGGGCGCGTTCCTCCCCCTCCGCGACGACTCGGTCGGCTTCCCTGGTGGCTCGAGCGACGATCTCCTCCTTCCGGGCCATCCGGAGCTGCTCCTCGCGCGCCTGGGCGACGGTGCGATCACCCTCCTCCCGCGCCTTCGCGAGGAGCTCCTCGCGATCCCGCACGATCCATCGCGCGCGCTTGATCTCTTCGGGCAGCGCCTCCTTCATCTCCGTGATCATGTCGAGGACTTCCTCGCGGTTGACGAGCACGGACGAGGACAGCGGCATCGATTTGGCTTCCCGGATGAGCTCGTCGAGCTGCTCCAGCCGCGCGGCGAGGTCCATCAGCGCTCCTCCAACCGATCGGCCAGCGCTGCCCTGACGTGGTCCGGGACGAGCCCCGAGACGTCTCCTCCGAGCCGGGCGACCTCCTTCACGAGCGACGAGGACAGGAACGACCACTTCGGATTCGTCGGCATGAACAGGGTCTCCACGCCTGCGAGCCGATGGTTCATCTGCGCCATCTGGATCTCGTACTCGTAGTCCGAGACGGCTCGGAGACCCTTGACGATGACGGCGTCGCCTTGTGCTCTCGCGAAGTCCACGAGCAGTCCCCGGAACGTGACCACGGTGACATCGGGCATGCCCGAGCATGCCTCTTTGAGCATCGAGACCCGCTCCTCGAGCGAGAACATCGGCTGCTTGGAGGGGTTCTCCAGCGCGCCGACGATCACCGACCTGAAGGTCTCGGATGCCCTTCCGATGATGTCGAGATGACCGTTCGTCACGGGGTCGAACGTCCCCGGACACAGGGCGGTCAGGCCCATCACACCTCCAGGCTCCGTGGCAGGTTTCGTGACCGGAACAGCGTGACGACGCTGTCTCCGTAGGCGAGTTGCCTCGCGACGATCCAGTG
Organism: Actinomycetota bacterium; assembly: GCA_030862755.1. Taxonomy (GTDB): domain Bacteria; phylum Actinomycetota; class UBA4738; order UBA4738; family HRBIN12; genus JAJNBA01. The sequence continues at coordinate 1,179 of JALZDC010000169.1, read as the reverse complement.
TAGCGGAATCACACTGTTGGAACTCCTGGATCCACGGCTCAGAACGACGGTGAAACCCTCTCTGAGCAGAGGTTTCTCTCCGAGAAGGGCCAAGACACCGTCCAACTCTGGAGGGCCGGACTCGTACGGCGGATCCACGAAAACGACCTCGAAGCCCCGAGCGTCCCCGGGCGCGCGCTCGAGGAACGTCCGGACGTCCGAGCGCTGGACGGTCGCCCTCTCCCCGAAGCCCGTGCGGGCCAGGTTCTCGCGCACGGCGCCGAGGGCGGGCCGACTGCGATCCACGAACACGGCCTCTACGGCACCCCGAGAGAGGGCCTCGATGCCCATGGCGCCGGTCCCGGCGTACAGATCCAGCACGCGCGCGCCCTCGACGCGAGCCCCCAGGCTCGAGAAGAGCCCCTCCCGAACACGGTCGGAAACAGGCCGGACCCCCGCAGGTGCTCGGACGAGCCGCGTTCCTCTCGCGTCGCCGGCGATAACCCGCATCGGTTGGGAGGATAGGGCCGGTGAGGGAGCCGGTCAGGCCGAGGTCGGGAGGATCCGCGCGACGCGTCGCCCTCGAGCTCCGATCAGGTGCCTCGCAGGCGGTCGACGTCACGCACTGAAGAGCCATCCGATCGAGTCCTCGAATCGGTCACGAAGCTCTTCCAGGAGTTGTGGGTGGTCCTCCAGTCGTGGATCGTGTTCGATCACCTCGAACGCCCTGGCGCGGGCGCGCTTGACGAGGTCGAGATCTTCCGCGAGCCGCGCGAGCTTCAGATCGGGCATCCCCGACTGTCTCGTATCGAAGAGCGTGCCCTCGCCGCGAAGGCGCAGATCCTCGTCGGCCAGCTCGAAACCGTCGGTGGTGCGGGTCATCGCCTCGATCCGAGCCCGAGCCTCGAGGTTCGCCCCCTCGGATCCGTCGAACAAGACGCAGTACGAGACGTGCTCACCGCGGCCGATCCGGCCTCGCAGCTGATGAAGCTGGGCGAGTCCGAAACGCTCGGCGTTCTCGACGAGCATCACGGTCGCGTTCGGGATGTCGACGCCGACCTCGATCACGGTGGTCGAGATGAGGACGTTGGCGCGTCCCGAGCGGAAGTCCTCCATCACGCGGTCCTTCTCCTTCGGCCGCATGCGGCCGTGGAGCAGCTCGACCTGGAGGTCGGGGAAGACCTCGGTCGCGAGACGCTC
>JALZDC010000150.1 GCA_030862755.1 Actinomycetota bacterium | reverse complement strand
CGTCGGCGACCTCCGAGGAGACCGGCAGCACCTGGTAACTCCCCTTCGGGAGGTCGGTCTCGGCGAAGAACTCCGCGAGACGGAGCGAGCCGATCGGCGTGGCGCTCGCCGGCTTCACGACGATCGGCGCGCCGACAGCCAGGGCGGGCGCGACCTTGTGCGCGACCAGGTTCAGCGGGAAGTTGAACGGCGTGATCCCGAGGACCGGCCCGATCGGGAAACGGCGGACGACCCCGATCCGCGAGCCGAGGGCCGCCTCGGTGTCCAGGCGCATCACCTCGTCGTAGCCATGCCGGATCGTCTCCGAGGCCCAGCGGAAGGTCGAGACGGCCCGCGTCGCCTCCACCTTCGCCCACTTGAGCGGCTTGCCGCCCTCGCGCGCGATCAGCTCCGCGTTCTCGTCGATCGTCTCGCCAAGGCGCTTCGAGATGTGATCGAGGGCGTCCGCCCGCGCGTGGACCGGGAGGTGCCGGGACTCCTCGAAGGTCTCGCGCGCCGTCGCCGCGGCCTCCTCGACGTCGGCTTCGGTCGGCGTACCGATCTCCGCGACGACGCTGTCGTCGAACGGGCTATGGACCTCGAACGAGTCCCTGCCCGTGCGCCACTCTCCATTCACCAGGTAGGGCCGCACCGCCATCTCCATCCACCGCCTTTCGGATCGCGCCGTTCCACCGGCACCAGGCGCCTTCTAGTCGAGCGACACCATCACGTGCTTGATGCTCGTGTAGTCCTCCAGCGAGTACACCGACATGTCCTTGCCGTGACCGGACTGCTTGTACCCACCGTGCGGCATCTCCGGGGTGAGCGGGATGTGCGTGTTCACCCAGACGCATCCGAACTGGAGCTTGCGCGCCATCCGGTGTGCGCGGCCCACGTCCCGCGTCCAAACCGAGCTCGACAGCCCGTACGGCACGTCGTTCGCCCACGCGAGGGCTTGCTCCTCGTCATCGAACCGCTGCACGGTGACGACCGGACCGAAGACCTCTTTCTGGATGATCTCCGCTTGCTGATCCACCTCCGTCACGACGGTCGGCGTGTACCAGAAGCCCTGCTGGTCTATCGCCTTGCCGCCGGTCAGGACCTTCCCACCGGCCTCTTCCGCTCGCTCAACGAACCCGGTGACACGCTCGAGCTGCTCCTTCGAGATCATCGAGCCCATCTCGGTGTCGTCCGAGAACGGGTCGCCGACCTTGATCGACTCGACCGCCGGCACGAGCTCGGCCAGGACGTTCTCGTAGGCGCCCGAGCCGACGAGGATCCGGGCGGAGGCCGTGCAGTCCTGGCCCGAGTTGAAGTAGCCACCGATCTTGATCCACTCGACGACCTGCTCCATGTCGGCGTCGTCGAACACGATGAACGGAGCCTTGCCGCCGAGCTCCAGGTGCACCCGCTTGAGCGTCTCGGCCGAGTTCGCCGCGATCAGCTTGCCCGTCGCGGTGTCACCCGTGAGCGATACGATCCCGACGTCGGCGTGCCGCACGATCGTGTCGCCTACGGGGATGCCGTCGCCGGTCACGACGTTGAACACGCCGGGCGGCAGGAGGTCCGCGGTCAGCTCCGCGAGCTTGAGCGCCGTCAGCGGCGTCATCTCCGAGGGCTTCAGCACGATCGTGTTCCCGGTCGCGAGCGCGGGACCGATCTTCCAGATCGCCATCATCAGCGGGTAGTTCCACGGCGCGATCAGGCCGGCCACCCCGATGGGCTCGCGGCGGATGTAGCTCGTGAACCCGGCCATGTACTCTCCCGCCGCCCTGCCCTCCATGGTCCTGGCCGCGCCCCCGAAGAACCGGAGGTTGTCGACGATCGGCGGGATCTCCTCCGACATCGTGACCGAGAAGGGCTTGCCGACGTTCTGCGCCTCAAGCTTCACGAACTCGTCGGCGTGCTCCTCGATCCGTTCGGCGAACTTGAGGAGCGCGAGCTGCCGGTCCTTCGGCGTGGAGTCGAACCAATCGCCCTCGAACGCTCGCTTCGCGGCGGCGACGGCCCGGTCCGCATCCTCCTTCGTGCCCTCCTGGACGGTGGCCAGCACCTCTCCGGTTGCCGGATTGATCACGTCGCGGGTCTGTCCGTCCGACGAGTTCACCCACTCGCCGTCGATGAACATCTGGTAGGCGTCCGCCATGTCCCCCTCCTTGCTCGGCCTGTGGCGTTGCCGCTGAAAGGCTCCGGCGACGAGCCACCGCGGATGTAGACCGCCAGTATGCGATATCCATCGGAAACGGAACACCCGGCCAGGGGTCCACGGGAACGGTTCCGGTGGAAGGCGTCGCTCGATGGGGGTTCCTCAGTAGCGGACGCGCGGATCGAGGAAGGCGTACGCTATGTCCACGACGATGTTGGCGGCCAGGATGAACATCGATCCCACGATCGTGACGCCCATCACCATGGGGAAGTCGTTGGTGGCGATGGACCGCACCGCGAGCTGCCCGAGGCCTGGGAGCCCGAAGAGGTTCTCCGTGATGAACAGCCCGGCCATGATCGTCGCGAAGTCGATCCCGAGCATCGTCACGATCGGCGTGACGGCT
>JALZDC010000143.1 GCA_030862755.1 Actinomycetota bacterium | reverse complement strand
TGAGGTGGAGAACCAGGTGGAGGCCGTTCGAGGTCTCACGTTCGAACGGTCTGTCAACATCGAACCGGTCACGCCACACGAGATCGACCGGCGGCTGCGCCGGTACTTCGACGCCTATTACCCGGAGCGGTTCTACCGCCGGAGGAGCGACGCATGGGCGACGATCGGAGCGATCCCGCGTGACGTGGGGATCCTCCAGGCTCTGGACGCGTACCAGCAGGGACAGGTCCTCGGCTTCTACAACTCACAGAACGAGGAGCTCGTCTACACCGGGGACGACGACCTCGACCGGATCGAGCACTTCGTGCTGGCGCACGAGCTGACGCACGCGATCGACGACCAGCACTTCGATCTGGACCGGCTGGACGACATCGTGGTCCGGTGCGACGACGAGAGGTTCCAGGCGGCGCTGGGCGTGGTGGAAGGGAGCGCCAACCATTTCGCGACGCAGGTGCTCTTCCGCTTCCCGGTGGAGACGGCCGGCTCGGTGCCCAGCGACGCGTCGGCCGGCGCGGTGCCGCCGATGATCACCGAGCTCCAGGCATATCCCTACACGGCGGGGCAGCGGTTCGTGGACGCACTGGCAGACGAGGGAGGGACAACGGCGGTCGATCGCGCCCTGCAGAAGTTCCCCACTAGCACCGAGCAGATCCTTCACCCGTCGAAGTTCCCGGACGACGTGGCCGAGAAGGTGGAGGTGCCGGACTTCGCGCCGACGTTCGGCCTCCGGTGGCGCGATCACGACGTGATGGTCGTTGGCGAGGTGTGGCTGAAGGCGCTCCTGAACCTCCAGCTCGACGAGCCGACGGCGGCTTCGGCAGCCGCCGGCTGGGACGGCGGGATCTACCGCGCGTGGAGCGACGGCGCTGACGTGGCCGTGATCCTCAGCACCGTATGGGACACGTCCGCGGACGCGGCCGAGTTCAGCGAGGATCTCAGCGCGTGGGTATCCGATGGCGCGGCGCCGGGAGTGGTCCTGGCGGACGGCACACGGGTGCACGCGGGCTTCGGGTCCTCCGAGGCCTTGATGGACGCCGTGTCGGCAGCGGTGCAGTCGCTCTAGATCCTCCCGTCGCGATCCGAAGGCCTAGCTTCGGTCGCCGAGGGTCTCGACGGCGCCGGTGGTCTTGCGGACGTCGTGCTTCAGCTTCTTCTCGGCCCGTTTCTCCTTGATGCCCTTCGAAGCCTTCTTCTTGACGTTCTTCGCACCCTTGTCCTTCGCGTGTGCCATGGCCGTCCTCCGTGACTGGTGGTGAGAAGGCGAGCGTACACCGGCCGGCGACCGTTCCGTAGACGCCTTCCGTAGACGCCTTCCGTACACTTTGGCCATGACGAAGTACGTCTACGACTTCTCCGAAGGCAACAAGGACATGAAGGACCTCCTCGGCGGGAAGGGGGCCAACCTCGCCGAGATGACCAACATGGGACTCCCGGTCCCTCCCGGGTTCACGATCACCACCGAGGCCTGCCTGGTGTTCCTGCAGCAGGGAGGGGCCTCGGCCGAGATGCTCCAGGAAGCGGGGGAGCACCTCAGCCGCCTGGAGGAGGCGATGGGCCGGGCGATCGGGGACCCCGACGACCCCCTGCTGGTGAGCGTGCGGTCGGGCGCCAAGTTCTCGATGCCGGGGATGATGGACACCGTCCTGAACCTCGGGCTCAACGACCGGTCGGTGGAGGGCCTCGCGAAGCAGTCGGACGGCGACGTGCGCTTCGCGCGGGACGCCTACCGCCGGTTCATCCAGATGTTCGGCAAGATCGTGATGGACGTGCCAGGCGAGGCCTTCGAGGAGGCGCTCGATCGCGCCAAGGAGCGGAAGGGGCCGGGCACCCAGGACACCGACCTCGACGCGGACGAGCTCACCGCGCTGATCGAGGAGTTCCGCGGCATCTACAGGACCCACACAGGGGAGGAGTTCCCACAGGACCCCAAGGAGCAGCTCCGGTCGGCCATCGCCGCGGTGTTCCAGTCGTGGAACGGCAAGCGCGCCCGCGACTACCGGCGGCAGAACAAGATCTCCGACGACCTCGGCACTGCAGTGAACGTCCAAGCGATGGTGTTCGGCAACCGCGGCGAGGACTCGGGCACGGGGGTTGCCTTCACGCGCGACCCCTCGACGGGGGAGAAGGTGCCGTACGGCGACTACCTCCCGAACGCCCAGGGCGAGGACGTCGTGGCGGGGACCCGCAACACCCTGCGGATCGTCGAGCTCGAGACGCTGGACCGCACATCGTACCTGGAGCTTCGCCGGCACATGGACGCGCTCGAGGAGCACTACCGCGACATGTGCGACATCGAATTCACGATCGAGAAGACGAAGCTCTGGATCCTCCAGGTGCGCGTGGGCAAGCGAACCGCGTTCGCCGAATGGGTGATGGCGCACGACATGCTGGCCGAGCAGCTGATCGACGGGGACACATCGCTCCTCAGGGTTGACGCGAACCGGCTCGAGGAGCTGTTCAAACGTCGGGTGCGGGCAGACGGCGCCACGCCGATCGCGAAGGGGCTGAACGCCTCGCCCGGCGCCGCGATCGGCAAGGTGGTCTTCACGGCCGACGACGCCGAGCGCCTGGGGACGCAAGGGGAGCGCGTGATCCTTGTCCGCCGCGAGACCACGCCGGACGACTATCACGGCATGATCGCGGCACAGGGGATCCTCACGAGCGCCGGAGGCACCAACTCCCACGCAGCCGTCGTCGCTCGTGGTGAGGGCATCCCCGCGGTCTGCGGTGCCGACGCGGTCAAGCTCACGCCGGCGGAGCGGTCGTTCTCGGCCAACGGCACGACCGTGAAGGAAGGCGAGGTCATCACGATCGACGGCTTCACCGGCAACGTCTACGTCGGAGAGCTCCCCCTCGAGGATTCGGTGCTGGAGAAGGCTCGATCCGGTGACGCCGATGCCCGTGAACAGAAGATCTGGAAGGCGTTCGAAGCGCTGATGGCGCACGCCGACCGCGCACGGCGGCTGCGCGTGCGTGCGAACGCCGACACGCCCGAGCAGGCGAGGAACGCACGCGAGCGGGGGGCCGAGGGCATCGGACTCTGCCGAACGGAACACATGTTCTTGGGCGAGGAGCGCGTGGAAGCGGTGCGGACGATGATCTTCGCGGAGACGGCGGAGGAGGAGGCGAAGGCCTACGACGCGCTGGCGCCGCTGCAGCGGGAGGACTTCGTGAGCATCTTCCGCGCGATGGACGGACTGCCGGTGACCGTGCGGCTGCTCGACCCGCCGCTGCACGAGTTCCTCCCGGATCAGGTCGACCTGGCCGTGGAGGTGGCCCTTGCTGAGACGCGTGGCGAGGATGTCGAGGAACGGAAGGCCTTGCTGCAGAAGGTGAACGAGCTGCACGAGACGAACCCGATGCTCGGCCTGCGCGGAGTGCGGCTGGGCATCGTGAAACCGGGTCTCTACGCTATGCAGGTGCGGGCGATCTTCGAGGCCGCCGCGCAGGTCCGGAGCCAAGGCGGCGACCCCAAGGTGGAGGTCATGATCCCGCTGGTGGCGACGGCGCCCGAGCTTCGGCAGATGCGCGAGGAGCTCGAGCCGGTGGCGAAGGAGTCGCTGGGCGACACGGAGCTCTCCCACATCGAGTGGGGAACGATGGTCGAGCTGCCGCGCGCGGCGGTCACCGCCGGGGAGATCGCGGAGACGGCGGAGTTCTTCTCGTTCGGGACCAACGACCTGACCCAGACGGCGTTCGGGTTCTCGCGAGACGACATCGGCAAGTTCGTGGGGATGTACGAGGAGCGCAAGCTCGTACCCGCGAACCCCTTCGTCACGATCGACATCGACGGCGTGGGAAGGCTGATGCGGATCGCAGCCGACGAGGGCAGCGCGGCGAACCCGTCGCTGCATCTCGGTATCTGCGGTGAGCACGGAGGCGATCCGGCGAGCGTGGTGTTCTGCCACCAGATCGGACTGGACTACGTGAGCTGTTCGCCGTTCCGGGTGGAGACCGCCCGCCTAGCCGCAGGCCAGGCGGCGGTGGGCGCGGCCGAGTCCGCCTCGAAGTAGCGGTGAGCATCTTCGAGTGGCGAGGTGTCGACCTCGAGCACCTCACGCGCGGATCGCTATTCGTTCACGGCTCGGGTGACGTCGCCACGTCGCGGATCGCGCGGGATATGTTTCGCGCGGCCGTCAAGCCCGACGCGGAGGACGTCGTCGAACTCGGCCGCCTGCCGAGGAACGCGATCCGTGAAGCCGACGTGGTCGATCCGGCCGGCACCCACATCCCCGAGCCGATCCACGAGACGTTCGAGTCGGATCGACCGGCTCTCGCCGTCCTGCGCTGGTCGAACGGGGGCCTCGACGACGAGGAGCGCTTCGCGTTCCGCTCGGTCTGCCTGGCGTGGAGGGCCGCACGCCGGTTGCTCGGCGCGCGGCGACCATAAGCCACGTCGGTCGTGAGGTTCGTCACGGCGCCGCCGGTAAGCATGAGGTAACGTCGCGCGTCCTCCCTCCTCCCCCACGAAGGAGGGATGTCATGGCACACTCTCCCGCTTGTGCTCGGGCCGTCTCGGTCGCCCTGATCGTGCTGCTCTCGATCACCGTGTTCGCCGGTTCGTCGGCGCTCGCCGGCCATCTGTCGGATTGGACACACGACCATTCGGATGCCGGTGTCCCGCCTCGGCCGAGCGGGCTCGCCGGCCTCAACGACGTCTTCGGCGCACGATGCAGCGACAGGGCCAACAACGCGCGATCGTGGTGGCCGAACGCGGACACGGATCCCTTCGGGGCCGGGAAGTACGTTTACTACCACACGTACCTCGCACGCAACATCGGCTTCAATATCCGCAACCACATCAACGCTGCGCATCGCGACGGGGCCCTGTACCCGGGGATCGGCGGATACAACTGCCGGCTCATCGCGGGGTCGACGTTCTGGTCGGTCCACTCGTGGGGAGCCGCGATCGATACGAACTGGCAGCGGAACCCGCGGTACCAGACGTACTGGAACGGCCGAGGCATCGACGGGACCAACTACGGCACGTACATCCCCGACGTGTGGCGGGGAGGATCCCCCGGCCATCGCTTCTTCTGGGGCCTCAGCTGGGACTCGGCGCCGGATCCTATGCACTTCCAGTACGTCACGAACTACTGATCCCCGAGGAGGGTCGAGATGATACGGAGACTCGTGATCACGGCCGTTGTCGTGGCGTCGACGGCCGCCGGTGTACTCGCAGCACGGGCGGGGGATTCGCAGGCCGGGTCCGTTCGGGGGGATCCTTCCCGAGGGTGTGCCAGCCTGCCGACATTCGCTCGAGGGGCACCCGGCCTCGTTTCGGGTCAGGGAGTCTGGGCGGTGGCCGGTGGGCGGCTCGTGTCCGTGGATGCGGGGCGGACGGTGACCGGGCAGGGACTCGCGTCGGTGGGGGCGCGCCGGGCCCTGGCGACGTCGATAGGGCGGGGCACGATCAAGCACCTCACCGTTCGACGGGGCATCGGCACCGCCTTCATCATCGATCGGACCGGTTCCGACGTCGTCGTCGCCGCGACGCGCGGGGGAGTGGAGGTCCTTCCTCAGGTGGCCGAGGCATCGCACCCCGCGTGGTCGGCGACCGGCCGGCTCGCCTGGTCGACGGGCTCGTCCATCGCGGTGCGGGACCCGGTCACAGGCGAGATCGACGGGCTCTCGGTGCCCATCCGGGGAGCGAGCGTGTTCGCACCGGTCTTCGTATCGGACCGTCGGATCGCAGCCGTGGTGTCCGCGCCACCCAGCGGCCAGGTGTCCGAGGGGGAGCAGCTTGGTGATCTATGGGCGACGGAGATCGCGCGGACGCGGTGGCGCCGTCTCACGCACTTCCGCGCCGGAGGGGATCGCTGGCTGACGATCCGCACGCCGGTCGCTCACGCAGGCGCGATCGACTTCGTGCGAGTGAGTGCACGAGCCTCGTCGACCGAGGAACCCAGGTTCGAGCTCTGGCGCTACGAGCACGGCGCGGCATGGCGCGTGAGACGGCTCGGCGACGAGCGCTATCTCGCGGGTCGGCTTCGCGGGCAGCTCGTATGGAACCGTCCGGATTCGATGGACGGCAAGTACCTGCTCCAAGTCGAGCGGGCGGGCGCCTTCCGCACGATCGGGTGCGGCGCCGTGCTGGTCGATCCGATCGACGTGACCGATCCTGACCGGCAGGGTGCAGGCTCGTACGTGCCCCTCCGTGGGGATCCGCCGGATCCCGGCGCGGCCACGGATGTCAGCGCGGAAGAGGTCGCGGTGATCGTCGGTGACTTCCCGACCTTGGGCGAAGCCGAGGCGGTGGCCGGTCAGATCCGGCGTGCCTACGCAGGATCCTTCGTCGAAGTGGTGGACAACGGCGACGCGCCGTTCGCGATCCGTCCGGGTGTCTTCGGAGCGTTGCTGCATCTTCCCGACGAAGCAGATCCGAGCGCGGCGATCGTAGCGTTCCGCGCCACCCTCCCTGCCTACGCTTCGAACAGCTGGATCGTGACGCCGTGATGCGGGGGTCGGAGATGCGCAAGATGCTGATCGCGTTCGGTCTCGCTCTTACGTTGGCCTGCTGCGCCGACGAGCCCGGACCCCGGCGGTCTTCATCGCCGTCGACCGCCACGCCGTCCGTCTCCCGGCCGTCCGCCACTCCACCCGACGACGAGGAGAGGTGGATCGCGGTCATCGCCGTGGCGTCTGACCCAAGCGACCTCGATCCCCTGACCCAACGGCTGCTGGATCCGCTCGGAACGGCGTTGATGGTCGCTCCGACTCACTGTTTCGAGGGCCTGCCGGATGACGCCGGCAACGGATACGTCATCGGCGCCGTAGGCGACTCACGCCGGGAGGTAGAGCGACGGGTCGTCGGGGCGGGCGAAGACCTGGCATTCAGCGCGAACGTGAAGATCCTCTGCACGGACTGAGCCGTCGGGAGAGGCGTTGCTAGCCTTGGCGGGTGAGCCGCCTCCGCCTCCTCCGCCGGCACCCGTTCCTGGCAACGATCGCGTTCGCCCTCCTCTTGTCGGTGGGGTTCGTCGCCGGGTGCGCGATCGTCGTGTGGCAGGCGGCCCACCATGATGACGCCTCGGAGATCGACCGGGCCGACGCGATCGTCGTCCTCGGTGCGGCCCAGTACGACGGTGAGCCCTCGCCGGTGTTCGCCGGGCGTCTGGACCACGCCGCGCTCCTCTACGAACAGGGGAGAGCCCACCGCATCCTCGTCCTCGGTGGGGGTCAGCCCGGGGACCGGACCACCGAGGCGGAAGCCGGTCGGGCGTACCTCACCGGGAAGGGAGTACCGGAGGATGCGATCCTGTCGGTTCCCAAAGGCCACACGACCTTCGAGTCGCTCCGAGCGGCAGCTCCGGTGATGCGAGGTGCCGGACTGGACTCGGCGTTCCTCGTGTCGGATCCGTGGCACAACGCCAGGGTGGAGCGGATGGCCCGGGATCTGGGGATCGACGGGCATGCCTCGGCCACGTGGCAGTCCGCGGCCACGTCACAGGAGACGAGAGGCGAGGGGTACCTGCGCGAGACGTTCGCGTACCTCTATTACCGAGTGGTGGGCCGATGACCGGCTTGTCCGTCGTCGCGACTACCATGAGGCCATGACGACCCCCCGTGAACGAACCGAAGATATCGAGCATCAGGTCCTGTCTCCGAGGGCCTCGCTCGCCTCCGAGACCAAGGGCCGGGATCGCGAGGAGCCCCACGACGACCTCCGGACGGTCTACCAACGCGACCGGGACCGGATCGTGCATGCCAAGGCGTTCCGGCGCCTGAAGCACAAGACCCAGGTGTTCCTGTCGCCGCAGGGCGACCATTACCGTGTCCGCCTCACACACACGCTGGACGTGTCCCAGATCGCGCGGACGGCGGCGCGGGCGCTCCGGCTGAACGAGGACCTCGCGGAGGCGATCGCCCTCGGGCACGACCTCGGCCACACGCCGTTCGGACATCTGGGTGAGCAGGCGCTCACGCCGTTCCTGGGCCGGCCCTTCCGCCACTCGGAGCAGTCGCTCCGGGTCGTCGAGCACCTCGAGAACGAGGGCCAGGGCCTGAACCTCACGTGGGAGGTGCGCGACGGCATCGTGAACCACCCGTGGTCGATGCCGCCGCCCTCGACGCTGGAGGCGCAGATCGTGCGGTTCGCCGACCGCATCGCGTACCTGAACCACGACGTGGACGACGCGCTGCGCGCGGGCGTGCTCTCGGACGCCGAGCTCCCGGCCGGGCCGATGAACGTGCTGGGCGCCACCCACTCCGCCCGGATCAACACGCTCGTGACGGACCTGGTGGCCGCGAGCGAGGACCGGCCGGAGGTGCAGCTGTCGAGCCCGGTGTTCGCTTCGCTGGACGCGCTTCGGGACTTCATGTTCGAGCAGGTCTACCTCCGCGAGGACACGGAGGGCGAACACGCCCGAGCCACCCGGCTGATCCGGGAGCTGTTCCAGCATTTCCTCGATCACCCGAACGACATGCCGGAGGAGTACCATCGGGCGCCGGGCGACCTCCCGACCCGAGTGGCCGACTACATCTCGGGCATGACGGATCGGTACGCCCTCAGGACCTACGAGCGATTGTTCCTTCCCCGCGGGTGGCTGCACGACCAGGGGTAAGGGATGGCTCGCATCAGACAAGAGGACATCGAGGCGGTCAAGGAGCGGACCGACGTCGTCGGGCTCGTGTCCCTGTACCTGACGCTCAAGAAGACGGGTCACGACACGATGTCCGGCCTGTGCCCGTTCCACCAGGAGAAGACGGCGTCGTTCAGCGTGTCACCGTCGAAGGGCGTCTTCTACTGTTTCGGTTGCGGCAAAGGCGGCGACGCGATCACGTTCCTCCGCGAACTGGAGAGCCTGTCGTACGTGGAGGCCGTGGAGCGGTTGGCGCAGCTCGCCGGCCTGACGCTCCGGTACGAGGGCGACTCGGCCGCCGAACGCCGAGCGGCCGCCCGGCGCAACGCCCTGTTCAAGGCGAACGAGGAGGCCGCGAACCTCTACTCGCGGATGCTGCTCGACGGCCGTGAGGCCGAGGCTGCGCGCGCCTACGTGCGGGAGCGAGGGCTGTCGGCAGAGTCGCTCGAGGCCTTCGGGGTAGGCTACGCGCCGGGCTACCCGGATTTCCTGCTGCGGCGACTCGCGAAGGATCTCGGTCCCGAGGTTCTCTTGGAAGCCGGGCTGGCGACCAGGGCTCAGGACGGTGTGGTCCGGGACCGGTTCCGCGCGCGGTTGACCTTCCCGATCCAGGACCTGCAGGGGAGGTACCTGGGCTTCGGGGCGCGCGTGCTACCGAGCGACGCCCGCGCGGCGGAGCAGGCGAAGTACCTGAACACCGCCGAGACGCCGATCTATCGGAAGGGTGAGGCCCTCTACAACCTGCACCGGGCGCGGCAGGCGGTCGCGCGGTCCGGTCAGGTATTCGTCGTCGAGGGGTACACCGACGTGATCGGTCTGGCCCAGGCGGGGATCGACAGCGCGGTCGCGACCTGCGGCACGGCGCTGGGCGAGGGGCACTTCAAGCTCATGTCTCGATTCGCCACGCGGGCGGTGCTTGCTTTCGACTCCGACGAAGCGGGCGCGCGGGCGGCCGAGCGGGCGTTCGCATTCCAGGAGCGGTACCCGGTCCAGGCCGTCGTGATGATCATGCCGGAGGGGCTGGATCCGGCGGAATTCGTGGCGAAGCACGGAGCGGACGAGGTCCGGGAGACGGCCAAGGAGGCGCGCCCGATCGTCGAGTACATGGTCCGGCGAACGGTCGAGCGCCACGACCTGTCCAACGTCGAGGGGCAGTCGGCAGCCGTCGCGGATGCGCTGCCGATGCTGCAGAAGCTGCAGGACCCGGTTCGACGGAGCGAATACGGGCACCTGCTGGCCGATCTCACGGGGGTATCGGAGGACTCGGTACGTACCGGGCTGGAGCGTCGGCTCGGCGGGCACCCCGAACAGGTCGCGAAGACGATGAAGCGGCCGTCGGCGCGCGACCGTGTGGAGCGGGAGATGTTGCGGCTCCTCACGCGCGACCGAGCGGTGTTCGACGACTACGCCCCGCTGCTCACCGACGATCACGTGCGGACGCCGACGGGGCGGGCAGCGCTGGCGGCGTTGCGCGAGACCGCCGGTGACGTG
>JALZDC010000117.1 GCA_030862755.1 Actinomycetota bacterium | reverse complement strand
GCGCGCGGCCGGCGTCGCCGCGGACACTGCCTTCGGGGACCGGCCGCTCAAGGCTCAGCTCAAGATGGCCGACCGCGCCGGCGCGACGTATGCCGCGATCGTCGGGGATCGCGAGCTCGAGACCGGTTCCGTGACGCTCCGGCGGCTCGCTGACGGGGGACAGGAGGACGTATCGGCGGAGGCCCTGACGACAAGGCTCGGTGGAGAAGGGCCCACGGGATGAGCATCTACAGGACGACCATGCGTACCCACGCCTGCGGGGAGCTGACCGCCGAGCACGCGGACGCCGGCGTGGTCCTCTGCGGCTGGGTCGCTAGCCGCCGGGACCATGGCGGCGTCACCTTCATCGACCTGCGCGACAGGGAGGGCATCGTCCAGGTGGTGTTCCACCCCGAGGAGGCAGGCGATGCGCACGCGACGGCGCAGCGGTTGGGTTCCGAGGACGTGGTCCGGATCACCGGCTCGGTCCGCTCGCGCCCCGAGGGCATGGCGAACCCTCAGCTCTCGACGGGCCAGATCGAGGTCGCGGCCGCATCGCTGGAGGTCCTGTCGGAGTCGGAGACGCCCCCGTTCCCGATCGAGGATCGGATGGAGTCCGGGGAGGAGCTCCGCCTCCGATTTCGATACCTCGACCTCCGTCGGTCCGAGATGACCGAGGTCCTTCGGATCCGGCATCGCGTAAACGCGATCACCCGCGAACACATGGAGTCCCTGGGCTTCCTCGAGGTCGAGACGCCGATGCTGACCCGCGCCACGCCGGAGGGCGCCCGCGACTTCCTCGTTCCCTCTCGCGTGTGGCCGGGAAGCTTCTACGCGTTGCCGCAGTCCCCTCAGCAGCTGAAGCAGCTCCTGATGGTCGCGGGACAGGACCGCTACTACCAGATCGTCCGCTGCCTCCGGGACGAGGCGCCGCGCGCCGACCGGAGCTACGAGTTCACGCAGCTCGACGTGGAGATGTCGTTCGCCGACCAGGAGGATGTCTTCGCGGTGATCGAGCCGTTGTACGCGCGCTACGTCGGGGAGATCCACGGCGTGCACGTGCCGACCCCGTTCCCCCGGATCCCGTACGACGAGATGCTGGCGCGGTTCGGCACCGACAAGCCCGACCTCCGCTACGGGATGGAGCTGGCCGATCTCGGGCCCGTCTTCGAGGGGACCGGGTTCAACGCATTCGCCTCCGTCCTGTCCAAGGAAGACGGCGCCATCAAGGGCCTCGCCGCACCGAGAGGCGGGCAGCTCTCGCGCAAGGAGCTCGACCAGCTGGTCCAAGACGCCAAGGGCCGCGGGGCGGCCGGACTCGTGTGGATCGTCGTCGAGGCCGACGGCGTCCGTTCCCCGGTCGAGAAGCATCTGTCGCCGAACGAGATCGACGGCGTCGTTCGAGCGACCGGAGCCTCCGATGGCGACCTCGTGTGTATCGTGGCCGACCAGATCGGTCGCGTGCACGTGGCCCTGGACGGGCTCCGGCGTCACCTGGCCGACCGCCTCGGGCTGATCCCCGGCGGCGAGTGGCGGTACGTCTGGTACACGGACCCGCCCTTGTTCGACTGGAGCGACGAGGAGGGCAAGTGGGTCGCCAACCACCACCCGTTCTCGGCGCCTGCGACCGATGACCTCGATCCGAAGACCGCGAAGGCGAGGGCCTACGACCTCGTCCTGAACGGGTTCGAGGTGGGAGGAGGAAGCATCAGGATCCATCAGCCGGAGATCCAGCGGATGGTGTTCGAGGTCCTCGGTATCGCCGAGCCCGAGATCGAGGAGAAGTTCGGTCACCTGATACGCGCGTTCCGCTACGGCGCGCCGCCTCACGGTGGGATCGCGATGGGTCTGGACCGCATCGTGATGCTGATGGCGGGCAAGAACGCGATCCGCGACGTCACGGCGTTCCCGAAGGCGCAGTCCGGTGCCGACCCGTTGACCGGCGCGCCGGCGCCCGCCGACGACGCGCAGCTCCGAGAGCTTGGCATCCGGCTGATCGGGCCGAGGCCCTCCGCGCGGCAGGACTCCGAGGAGTAAGGCGGGACGATGACGAGCTTGAACGCCGAGGACGTCGATCTGCTCACGACGAAGAGCTTCGCGCACATCGCCGTGATCAGGCCCGACGGGACGCCCCACGTCACGGTCACGTGGATCGATGCGGCCGATGGGCACGTGCTGGTGAACTCGGCGGTCGGAAGGGTCAAGGACCGGTACGTACGCCGTGACCCTCGGGTGTCCGTGACGTTGCACGACGAACAGGATCCGTATCGATGGCTTCGGGTCGACGGGATCGTGAAGGAGTTCGTGACCGGCCCGGAGGCCGAGGCGCACATCGACGCATTGAACCGCCGTTATCACGACGGAGAGGCGTGGACGTACAAGCCGGGGCAGGAGCGCGTGATCTACCGGATCAGGCCACAGCGGATCCTCAGGCGCTATGACAGATAGCGTTGCAGGACACGGCGTCCGCGTATGCTTCTCGATGTCTGGGCACGGCACGGTGCGGGCGTTCCCGGGCTCCGGACTCCTAACGGTTCCTTCCCGGGCGGTGAGGCCCTATCATTCAGTCCTTGGCCGAACAGGCCGAGAACCCTTGGCGTCGGAAAGGAATCCCTCCCTATGGATCGACCGCTCGCGACGCGGATGCGCCCGCGCAACTTCAAAGAGTTCGTCGGGCATCACCATCTGCTCGGTGAGGGCAAGCCGCTCACGAAGCTGATCGATGGCGGGCACCTCCCTTCCATCATCCTTTGGGGCCCTCCCGGCACCGGGAAGACGACGCTCGCCCACCTGCTCGCCGCCGCGGTCGGTGCCGACTTCCAACAGCTCTCCGCGGTGAGCTCCGGCGTCTCCGATGCTCGCCGGGTGATGGATCATTCGAAGACAACGTTGCTCCGAACGGTCCTGTTCGTCGACGAGGTCCATCGCTGGAACAAGGCGCAGCAGGAGATCCTCTTGCCCGCGATCGAGGACGGCTCGATCACCTTGATCGGCGCCACCACGGAGAACCCCTACCACAGTCTGGTCAGCCCCCTGCTCTCGAGGTGTCTCATGCTCCGTCTCGAGCCTCTCGAGCCGAAGGAGATCCGCGGTCTCCTCGAGGTCGCTGTCGTCGACGCCGAGCGGGGGATGGGCGGGCTCGGCGTGACGCTCACGGACGACGCTCTGGACCACCTCGTCGAGCTCTCCGCAGGAGATGCGCGGGTCGCGCTCACGGCCCTCGAGGCCGCCGTCCTCCTGGCCGACGCGGGTGAGACGCTGATCGACGGAGCGCGGGTGGCCGACGCCGTACAGAAGGGGATCGTCGCCTACGGTCGCGGCGACAACCACTTCGACGTCGTCTCCGCGTTCATCAAGAGCATGCGGGGCTCCGACCCGGACGCCGCGCTCTTCTGGCTGAGCCGGATGATCCAGGCGGGCGAGGACCCGCGGTTCATCGTGCGGCGGATGGTCATCTTCGCCTCCGAGGATGTCGGGCTGGCCGATCCACACGCGTTGCCGATCGCCGTGGCCGCGGCGCACGCCCTCGAGCAGGTCGGCCTGCCCGAGGCGCGCTTCAATCTCGCCGAGGCGGTCCTGTACCTGGCGAGGGCGCCGAAGTCGAACTCGGTGATGGGCGCACTGGAGAAGGCGATGGCCGATGCGGACTCGGCCGACCCCGTCCCTCCGCACCTGCGCGACGCGCATTACGCCGGCGCCGCGAAGCTGGGGCACGGCGAGGGCTACGAGTACCCTCACGACTTCGAGGGTCACCATGTGGAGCAGCAGTACCGTCCCGAGCGGTTCGACGACGCCACGTACTTCCAGCCTTCCGGCCAAGGGCAGGACATCGAGGTGAAGCGGGGAACCGGGGCGCCTGCCGAAGAGAGCCCGGCCGAGAAGTAGCGCCAGGGAGTCGGGCTGGACACGACTGAATGGCCTCCGGCGCCGTGGGTATGCTTGCCAACGCTCTCCACGCAGAGTAACCAGCCGAGAGATCACGGAGGTAATGGATGACGCTCCTGGCACTCACCGGCGGCGAGACCGCCCTGATCGTCCTGGCCGCCTTCTGGGGACTGCTGGTCCTGTTCCTCTGCCTCGTCCTCCTGAACACGTTCCGGGTGCTCGAAGCGACCCGGCTCACGGTGGACGCGATGCGCGAAGAGACCGTCCCCTTGCTCCGGGAGATCAAAGGCTCGGTCGAGCGGACCAACGGGCACCTCGATCGGGTCGGCGGGGTGCTCGATTCCGTCGGCGGGATCGTCGGGCGGGTGGAGCGGCTCACGGGTCTGATCGAGCACGCGGCCTCGAGCCCGATCGTGAAGTTCCTCAGCGTCGGCGCAGGGGTGAAGAAGGCCGCCGAATCGTTCGGGAAGCGGAAGTCGAAGAAACCGGCGGCGCCGGGCGCGACGGCGCCCTGACATGCGCCGGGGCTTCTGGGTCGCGCTCGGGTTGGGCGCCGGCGCGACCGGTGCCGTCCTCACCTCGCGATGGGCCAAGCGCCAAGCGAACAAGGTCAAACCCGCGACGCTCGCCCGGGAGGCGAAGGGAGGACTGATGGACCTCTCCAAGCTCGTCGCGGAGTCGATCGAGGAGGGCAAGCGCGCGATGGAGGAGCGGGAACGCGAGCTTCGCGCGGAGCTGGAGGCGGCCACGATGGACGAGCCTGGTCCCGACGAACCGACCGCCGCCTGAGAGCCACGGAGGCCGTCGGTAGACTCCGGCCGTGGAGGGGGACCGTATCCGCGAGTTGTTCCTGTCGTTCTTCGAGGAACGTGAACACAAGCGCGTCCCCAGCTCGTCGCTGATCCCGCCGCCCGGGTCCGGGCTGCTCCTCACGAACGCAGGGATGAACCAGTTCATCCCGTTCTTCCTGGGGCAGGCCGAGCCCGACTACCCACGGGCCGTGACCGCGCAGAAGGTCATGCGGACGAACGACATCGAGAACGTCGGGAGGGACGCTCGACACGAGACGTTCTTCGAGATGCTCGGGAACTTCTCGTTCGGCGACTACTTCAAGGCCGACGCGATCCGGTGGGCTCACGAGCTCGTGACCGAGCGGTACGGGATTGAGCACGACCTGCTGTGGGTGACGGTCTTCGAGGAGGACGAGGAGGCCATCCAGGGCTGGGTCGACGGCGTGGGGCTCGCCCCCGAGCGGATCGTCCGACGCGGCACGGTGGACGTGAACGGGGAGCTCGCGAACTACTGGCACACGCATACGGCGGGTCCGGGCGGTCCGTGCAGCGAGATCTTCGTCGATCGGGGCTCGAAGTACGGGCCGGAGGGGGGTCCCGACGTCGACGAGGATCGGTTCATGGAGATCTGGAACCTCGTCTTCATCCAGGATCAGGTGGACCACGCGCTCCGGGTCACGGGTTCGCTCCCCGCGAAGAACGTCGACACGGGTTCGTCGCTCGAACGCGTGGCGATGGTCCTGCAGGGGGTGTCGGACGTCTTCGAGACGGATCTGCTCCGACCGATGCTGGAGGTGGCGGAGTCGCTCTCCGGACGAACCCACGGGCAGGACGACCGCGACGACCGGTCGCTGAAGATCATCGCCGAGCACGGGCGCGCCACCGCGTTCCTCATCGCCGACGGCGTGCAGCCCTCGAACGAGGGACGTGGCTACATCCTGCGGCGGTTGCTGCGGCGCACGGTCTCGCACGCCCGGAGTTTGGGGATCGAGGGGACGGTGCTCGACCCGGTGATCACGGCGGTAATCACCACGTTCGGGGCCGCCTACCCCGAGCTCCGGCAGAACGAGACGTTCATCCGCCAGGTCGCGGGATCGGAGGAGGAACGGTTCGCCGCGACGCTCCGCCAAGGGTTGGTGCTGTTCGAGGACGCGAAGACTCGGGCGGAAGACGGTCGTGTGCGGGGCGACGACGCGTTCAAGCTCTCCGACACGTTCGGATTCCCCTTGCAGCTCACCGAGGAGCTCGCCGCCGAGGCAGGGCTCACCGTGGACACGGACCGGTTCGCCGAGCTGCTCGAAGAGCAGCGGAGCCGCGCCCGCGACGCCGCGAAGAAGGTACCGATCGGTCTGGACGCGGGCTCCCCGCGATCGACGTTCGTGGGCTACGACCACCTGGACTCCGAGGGCACGATCGTGTCCCTGCTGGATCCCGAGTTCCGGGAGCTGCAGTGGGCGGAGGAGGGCCAGGACGTCAGGGTCTTCCTCGACCGCACTCCCTTCTATGCCGAGGGCGGCGGTCAGGTGGGCGACCGGGGGTTGATCCGTACGCCCTCAGGTGTGATCAGGGTCACCGACACCGTGCCCGCCGGTGACCGCTCGATCGTCCACACGGGGGTGGTCGAGTCCGGCGAGATCCGGTCGGGCGAAGAGGCCCATGCCGAGGTCGACGCCGACCGCCGCGAGGCCACTGCCCGTGCGCACACGTCGACCCATGTCCTGCACGCGACGCTCCGCGAGCTGCTCGGCGAGCACGCTCGTCAGGCGGGCTCGCTCGTGGAACCGGGCCGCCTCCGATTCGACTTCCCGCACCCCTCCGCCGTGCCGGGGGAGCAACTGCAGGAAGCGGAGCTCCTCGCCAACCGGCGCCTGGCGAGGGATGACGCGCCCAGCATCTTCGAGACCTCGATGGAGGAGGCGAAGCGGATCGGCGCCGTGATGCTCTTCGGGGAGAAGTACGGCGACAGCGTTCGCGTCGTCGATATCGGCGACTACTCTCGCGAGCTCTGTGGCGGGACACACGTGGAGCGCACCGGGAACATCGGCGTGATCCGGCTCCTGCACGAGGGCTCGATCGGCGCCGGCATGCGGCGCGTCGAGGCACTCGTGGGCCCCGACGCCCTCCGCGAGATCAACGCCGAACGAGCGTTCCTCCACGACCTGGTCGAGACGCTCGGGAGCAACGACCCTGGGTCGGCGATCGACCACGCTCGGAAGTTGATCCAGGAGAACAAGCGCTTGCGCAGCGAGCTGGGGAAGATGCAGAAGGGCGATCGCGACGCGATCGTCGCTTCCCTCGTCGACGGGGCCCAGGATGTCGAGGGGCTCGCGCTCGTCGTCTCCGAGGTGGCTGGGGAAGATGCGAGCGGCCTCCGCGAGCTCGCTCAGAAGGTCAGGGATCGGCTCCAGGGGCGTCCGGCCGCCGTCGTACTGGGCGGAGGCAGCGACGGCAAGGCGCAGCTGGTGGCGGCGTCCACGTCCGAAGCGGTGGCGAAGGGCGTGACGGCGCCGGAGCTCCTGCGTGAGGCCGCGAGCATCATCGGCGGCGGGGCCGGAGGCAAGGACATCCTCGCCATGGCGGGCGGCCGGGACGCGTCCGCGATCTCCCAGGCGCTCGGCGGGATCCCGGCGCAAGCCCGGAAGCTCCTTTCGGCACGCTGAAGCGCCTATGTCGGATCATCCGGATCCCGGCTCCGCGTCGGTTCGAGAGACGGCCCTCGAGCCGGCGCCCGGTCCCGTCCTCGGTCTCGATCTCGGCGACGCGCGGATCGGCGTGGCGGTATCGGATCCCGAGAGGCGGCTCGCGGTGCCCGTGGGCACCGTTCACGTCGGGCAGCCGCCGGGCGAGCTGTTCGCGGTGGCGGCCCTCGCCCGGGAGCGCGGCGCGACCCTGGTCGTGATCGGCCTCCCGCTCTCGCTCCGCGGGGAGCGGGGCCAGCGCGCGGCACACGCGGAGTCCTTCGCGGAGGCGCTCCGTGGCGTCGTGGCCGTCCCGGTCGAGCTGCACGACGAGCGGCTTTCCAC
>JALZDC010000105.1 GCA_030862755.1 Actinomycetota bacterium | reverse complement strand
TCCTTCCTCCTCCTCCAGCCGCCGGGACAGCCGCAGGCCGTGGACGAGATCCTCGCCCCGTACGTCCTCTCGACCGACGTCGAGCTGGACGACCTCAGCGACCGTTCCCTGATCGTCGCCGTCCTCGGCGGGGGGGCCGCCGAGGACAGCGACGATCAGTGAACGCTCGCTGAGGTCGTCCAGCTCGACGTCGGACGAGAGCACGTACGGGGCGAGGATCTCGTCGACGTGCTCCGGTTGTCCTGGCGCCTGGACGAGGAGGAAGGAGCCTGCGACCCGGGCGACGTGGAAGTCGGCGCGGATCCGGCCGGTCGGTGTCAGGAGCAGGGATCGACGCGTGCATCCCTCGGCGAGCCCCTCGACGTCTGCCGTCACGAGGTCGTCGAGCCAGCCACGGGCGTCTCCACCTCGCACGGCGACCGTGCGCCAGCCGGCGAGCTCGGCGAAAGCATTCCCGTCCTGCGGGACCCCCCTCGGTTCCGTACCGGCACCTCCTCCCGCAAGCACCCTCGGGCCAGCGATCTGCTTCTGGCAAGGATCTACTCTGGGAGGATAACGGTCCGGTGGACATACCCAGGACGCTCGTCGTCACGAACGACTTCCCTCCCAGGGTCGGTGGGATCCAACGGACGCTCGAGTCGCTCTGCCGGGCGATGCCGGCGGAGGAGATCTCGGTGATCGCTCCGTTATCGGAGGGATCCGAGGGCTTCGACGAGGGGGTGCCCTTTGACGTCGTCAGGGAACGACGTAGATTCGTCTGGCCGACGTCGTCGTTCGCCGATCGATTGGACGCCGAGATCGCACGATCGGGGGCCAAGTTGATCTTGTTCGGAGACGCGTTCCCGCTGGCTCTGCTGGGCCCTCGCCTGGCCTCGCACGGGACTCCCTACGTCGTCCTCGCGCACGGGTTCGACTACTGGCTCTCCACCGTGCCGGTCGCCCACGGCGTTATGAAGCGGATGACCTCGCACGCGTCACGGGTGGCGGGATGCAGCGAGTTCATCTCACGACGTGTCCGGACGGCCGTGCCTCACCGCGTGCCCGTTTCGGTGCTGCATCCGGGCGCCGATGTGGAGCGATTCCGACCGGACCTGCCGACCGCGGACATCCGCGAGAAGCACGGGCTAGGCGAACGCCCGCTGATCGTCTGTGTGAGCCGCCTGGTGCCGCGGAAGGGACAGGACGTGCTGATCCGATCGATGCGAGCGATCCAGCGCCGTGTTCCCGAGGCCGGGTTGCTGCTCGTCGGCTCCGGTCCGTACGGAGCGAAGCTCCGCAGCCTCGCCGAGCGTGCGCCGACCCGTTCGGTGTTCTTCGCGGGCGAGGTGACGGAGCAGGACCTCCCTCGGTACTACGCCGTCGGCGATGTCTTCGCGATGCCCTGCCGCACGCGGATGGCCGGTCTCGAGGTGGAGGGGTGGGGGAACGTATTCATCGAAGCGGCCGCCTGCGGACGTCCGGTCGTGGTCGGCGATTCCGGCGGATCGCGAGAGTCGCTGGTGCACGGGGAGACCGGCCTCCTCGTGGACGGTTCGGACGTCGACGGGGTGGCCGACGCCCTCGCGACCCTGCTCGAGGATCCTCCGTATGCGAGGCGGCTCGGGAAGGCGGGTCGGGCCCGGGTCGAGCGGCTGCATACGTGGCCCCGGGTCGCGGAGCGGCTCGCCGGCTGGTTGCGGGACGCCGCCGTCGATCGATGACGCCTGCGCGGACGGCACGGGGTCCGACGGTACGCTGATCGGCGTGGACGATCTCCGGTGCCCCAACTGTTTGGCCCTCGTGAGCGCCGACGCCGATTGGTGCGGACAGTGCTTCGCTTCTCTCCGAACGAAAACCCCAGATCCGTCGACGGGCCCGGCGATCGTACGATCGGCCGGCGACGCGAACGTCCAGGACCGAGATTCCGCGGCAGCCTGGCCCTGCCCGACGTGTGGCTCGCAGAACCCGATCGAGCTCGACATGTGCAGCGTGTGCGGGACCTCGTTCGCGCAGCTCCTCCGTCAGGAGGAGCCGCGCCCGACCGTGTCACCACGGGATGCGTTCTGGTGGTCGCTCACGTTCCCCGGTGTCGGGCACGCGAAGGCCGGACGCGCGCCCGATGGGATCGCCCGAGGCACCCTGTTCATGCTCAGCTTCGGCCTCGCTCTGGTGATCGTGCTCTCGGGTGTCTCCAACGGAGCCGTCTTCGCGGTGGTGACCCTCCTCCTCCTCTCGGCGCTCACGCTGTACCTCGGGTCCGCGGTCGAGGCTTATCGGATCGCGGAAGGAGGACCTCCGTTCGTCTCGGCGCGGACGCTCCTGTGGGCCACCGTCGCGTTGATCATGGTCTCGGTCTCCTTGCTCGCGACGGCCGTGGTGACGGTGAACAGCCGCTAGAAGCCCGCGCAGCTAGGATTCCTGAGGCCATGGAGCACGCGGAGGGATCGATCGTCATCGAGGCGCCGCTCGAGGACGTGATGGAGGTCCTCGAGGACTACGAGGCCTACCCGGAATGGGCAGAGGTCCGGGCCGCGCAGATCCGCCAGCGAGGAGACGGCGGCCGCGCCACCGAAGTGGCGTTCGAGGTCGACGTCCCCGTGCTCGGCAAGGCGACCTACACGCTGTCGTACCGATACGCGCCGGGCGACACCGGCCTGTCGTGGACGACGAAAGAAGCCCGCGGCGCGATCCGTGACATCCGTGGCGAGTATCTATTGAACGAGATCTCCGACTCCGAGACGAAGGTGACGTATCGCCTCGCCGTGGAGATCGGCGTCCTCGTGCCGGGGTTCGTTCGGACCGAGGGCGCCAAGCGCGTCATCGAGAACGCCCTCGAGCGACTCAAGAGGCGCGTGGAGATGGGCTAGGCGCCGGGGTGCCGGCGCGGCTCTCGTAAGCTGGCCGGATGCGGGTCCTCCTGTTCACCGGCAAGGGCGGGGTCGGCAAGACGACGGTGGCCGCGGCCACGGCCGTGCGCTCCGCGGCCGCCGGGCAGCGGACGCTCGTTATGTCGACCGACCCCGCGCATTCGTTGGGGGATTCCTTCGAGATGCCGATCGGATCCGATCCCACGCCGATCTCCGACCTGCTCTGGGCGCAACAGATCGACGCCCAGGATCGGCTCGAGGACAACTGGCGCGAGATCCAGGACTACATGATCCAACTCATGAACTGGGCGGGGACAGAGATGATCCAGGCCGAGGAGCTGACGGTGCTCCCGGGACTGGACGAGATCTTCGCCCTCATCGATGTCAAGACCCACGTCGAGAGCGGCCGCTACGACGTGCTGATCGTGGACTGTGCCCCGACGGCCGAGACGCTTCGGCTGCTGTCGTTGCCCGACGTGATGCAGTGGTACATCGAACGGATCTTCCCCGTGGAGCGACGGATCGTGAAGACCGTCCGACCGATCATGTCACGTATGACGACGCTCCCGATCGCGGGTGATCGTGTGTTCGATGCGGTGGAGCGGCTCCACCGGAACCTCGACGCCGTGAAGAAGATCCTGACGGATGAGACGACATCGTCCGTACGCCTCGTGGTGAACCCGGAGAAGATGGTGATCGCCGAGGCGAGGCGCACCTACACCTACCTCGGGCTCTTCGGGTACCGGGTGGACGCCGTCGTGGTGAACAGGGTGTTGCCACCCGACGTGACCGACCCGTACTTCGGGAAGTGGAAGGACATCCAAGCCGAACACCTCGCGACCGTGCACGAGTCCTTCGAGCCGGTCCCGATCCTGGCCGCGCGGTTGTTCGATCGAGAGATGGTTGGGGTGGGTCTTCTCGAGGAGATGGGAGACGAGGTGTACGGGGAGCTCGACGCCGCGGAGATCCTCTATCGGGACGATCCGATCCGAGTGCGGAAGCGCGGAACGGGATACGTGATGACGATGCGTCTCCCGTTCGCGTCACGCGACGACATGGACATCCACCGGCGCGGCGAGGAGCTCTTCGTGCGGGTGGGCGCCTACAAACGCAACCTGATCCTGCCGCAGTCGCTGAAGCGGATGACGGTACGCGAGGCGAACTTCGCGGGCGATCATCTCGAGATCCTGTTCGGGCGAGAGCCCCGCCCGGCGGAAAGGAGCTGACATGGCCGAGCCCGCCAAGCGCAGCCGAGCACGGAAGACGGGGCCGTCGGCATCGGACCCGCACGCGCCGGGAGACCAGGTCTGCACGGTGGGGTTCTGCCCGATCTGTCTCGCCGTGACCGCCGTGCAGCCTCTGAAGCCGGAGGCCGTCGAGCACCTCCTGAACGCCGGACGGGAGTTCCTCCTCGCGATGACGGCCGTCCTGGGCGCTCGCGCCGACGAGACCGGCGGGAAGGAGAAGGCGCCGACGCTCACGCGCATCGACATCGAGTGAGCGGCCGGCAGGCCGTCGGGATCGACATCGGCGGCACCAAGATCGCCGCTCTGCGGATCTCCCCCGGGGGGGAGATCCGAGCCAGTACCGTGGTCCCGTCGCCGGCGACCGATCAAGAGGCGGCGCTCCCCGCGATCGAGGCCGCCGCCGCCTCGGTCCTCGACGAGGACGTCGTTGCGCTCGGTGTCGGCATGGCGGGCCTCGTGGACGTTCGCTCGGGCGTTCTCCTGTACACACCGAACCTCGTCTGGCGGAACGTCCCGCTCGGAGAAGCGCTGGGCGAACGTTTCGGACTGCCGGTGATCGTGGAGAACGACGCGACGGCGGCCGCATGGGCCGAGAGCCGCCACGGTGCTTCGCGGGGACACGACGATTCCCTGTTCGTGGGGGTCGGCACCGGGATCGGCGGAGGGATCGTCGCCGGCGGACGTCTCATCCGGGGCGCCTACGGCCTCGCGGGGGAGATCGGGCACATCATCGTCGAACCGGCCGGTCCCCTCTGTGG
>JALZDC010000097.1 GCA_030862755.1 Actinomycetota bacterium | reverse complement strand
CCCGGCTCCCACCTTCTTCCACAAGCCGACGACGTCGCTCAACGCGCACGGTGGCGAGGTCGTGCGGCCCCCTCGGTGCCGGTATCTGAACTACGAGGGCGAGATCGCGATCGTGATCGGCGAGCGCTGCAAGCAGATCGCGCCCGACGAGGCCGACGACTACATCCTCGGCTACACCGTGGCCAACGACTACGGCCTCCACGATTTCCGCGACACCGACGCCGGCTCGATGCTTCGCGTGAAGGGTTCCGACACCCTCTGCCCGCTCGGTCCCGGCCTAGTCACGGACTGGGACTTCCACGGCAAGGTCATCCAGACGCGCGTGAACGGGCACGTGAAGCAGGACGGCAACACCGACGAGATGATCTGGGACATGCGCTACCTCGTGGCGGACATCGCGCGCACGATCACGCTCCTGCCCAACGACGTGATCCTGTCGGGCACGCCCGCCAACTCCCGTCCGGTCGAGCCCGGTGACGTGGTGGAGGTGGAGGTCGAAGGACTCGGGATCCTCCGTACCTTCATCGTCGACGGAGATGTGCCGGTGCGCGAAGACGTCGGTGCCCAGCTCTCCGAGTCCGAAGAGGTGATCTCGACCGCGTTCGGCGGGGACTGGGAGTTCCGCGGGATCAGGGCGCCAAGACGGGCCTGATCCCTGCTCGAACCGAGCCCTACCCGGCGCGGAGCGTGGCCCGATACTCCGCGTGCTCGTAGCCGCACTCGCGGCACATCCGACCGGGAGGGCCGTCGGCGCAGCTGACAGGCCGGATCATCGCCTTGCCCTGGACCCAGAGCTCGCGAAGTGCCGGATCGTCCGGCGTCCCGTAGAGGATGTCGACGAGCTCACGCTCACCGCATCGCGGGCAACGATCGGGCGTCCCGATCCGCATGGTCCAGCGATACGCCCCCGTGGAAGCGACGGCAGCCGAGCGGATCGCACGCGCATCCGGTACGTTCCGGGGGCCACACCAGGGGGGGCGGAATGGACCTGAGCGGTAGGCGGCTGCGATTGCTCATCCCGGATATCCTCGGGCTGGAGCGTGGGAAGTACCTTTTCGGCGACGTCGCGGAGACGGGCCGCGCGGCGTTCTGCATCGGGCTCTACCCGCTCACCACGGACCGGGAGATCCTGCCGATCCCGCGGCAGCATTTCGACGTCGGTCTCCCCGACGTGGAAGCGCAGCTCGATCGGGACACGCTCCGACCCGGCTGGGAGGACGACACCGTGATCGGCATCGGCGACGTGACCCAGCACGGCCAGCCGCTCGAAGTCGACCCGCGGTACGTGCTGAAGCAAGGGATCCAGGCATGGCGCGAGATGGATCTCGAACCCCAGATGGCCTTCGAGCTCGAGTTCTACCTGTGCGAACGAGCCGAGGACGGCACGTGGGCACCGGCCCGCCTGCCTTCGCACCGCGTGTACGGCACCGGGATGTCGGTGGACCCAAGCGGAGCCGTGCACGACATGGTGAGCGCCTCGCTCGCGTCGGGCTTTCACGTGGAGAGCTGGTGCAGCGAGTTCGACTCCGCCGCCTTCGAGGTCAACTGGCGCTACCGCGACGCGATCGCTGCTTCAGACGAGGCGTTCCTCTTCCGCGTGCTCGTCCACGAGGTCGCCGCCCGACACGGCAGACATGCCACGTTCCTGGGAAGACCGTTCAACGACCGCGGCGGCAGCGGCATGCACATGAACTTCTCGGTCCGCCGCCGCGACGGGTCCAACGCCTTCCACGACCCGGATGATCCGGACGGCCTCTCCGATCTCGCCCGGCGATCGATCGCCGGCCTGCTCGCTCATCACCGCGGCATGGCGGCGATCTGCGCGCCCACGGTCAACGCCTACAAACGCCTGAAGCCCGACATGCTGAACGGCTACCTGGCGAATTGGGGCTTCGACGACAGAACCGTCGGTGTTCGCGTCCCGCCCGCGCGGGGAGACGGATCGAGGATCGAACACCGGATGGCCGATGCCGCCGCCAACCCGTACCTCACCGGTGCCGCGCTGCTCCACGCAGCTCGGATCGGCGTGACGGAGGAGTTGGAGCTCGGCCCCCGGCAGGAGCCCGGAGCCGAGCCGAACACCGACGTCACGGTCCCCAATACTCTGTCCGAGGCGCTGGACGAGCTCCAGTCGGACACGAAGCTGGTGGGGGCGCTGGGCGAGTGGCTCGTAGAGTCGTTCGTTGCGCTCAAGCGCGCGGAGTGGGAGCGCTACGAGGCGGCCGGCGAGACGTCCGACACCGAGGTCACGCCCTGGGAGCTGGAGTACTACCTCCCGTATTTCTAAGGCCCCGTATGATTCGCTCGATGGCCGAGGAGCATCCCGAGATCGACCTCGCGAACCCCGACAACTACGTCGAGGGCGTCCCCTATGACTGGTTCGATCACCTGCGGAACGAGCACCCTGTCCTCTGGCATCCGGAGCGTCCGCCCAACAAGGGGTTCTGGGCCGTGACCCGTTACGAGGACCTGACCGCGATCCACATGGACTGGCAGACCTATTCGTCGGAGCTCGGCGCGGTCGCCCTCGAGGAGCTCGACGACGAACAGCTCGAGATCAGGAAGTCGATGCTCGAGACCGACCCTCCCCGGCACACGCAGCTGAGAGCGATCTGTTCGAAGCGGTTCTCCGCCCGTGGCGTCGGCAAGTACGAGGACTGGATCCGCGCGGTCGCTCGCGACGTCCTGGACAAGGCACTCCCGGCGGGCGAGTTCGACTTCGTGCCCGAGATCAGCCGGGACCTGCCGATCCGATTCCTCTGCTCGATCTTCACCGTCCCGCAGGAGGACGCGCCGCAGCTGATCTCCTGGGGCGACCAGATGATCGCGAACCAGGACCCCGACCTCTCGCGCGCGGTGGTCGACCGAGAGGACACCGAGGCCTACCGCCTGCTTCCTTTCCGCTCCCCCGCCGCGTACGAGGTGTTCGACTACGCCGACGGTCAGCGGGACCTGCGCCTCCGGGATCCTCAGGACGACGTGATCACCGCGCTCACGGTCGCGCAGTCGGAGGGCATCCTGAACGAGCAGGAGTTCCACAACTACTTCGGCGTGCTCATGATCGCGGGCAACGAGACCACGCGGCACACGATCAGCCACGGGATGCTCGCGTTGATGGAGCATCCGGACCAGCTGAAGCTGCTGCAGGAGGAACCGGAGCGGATCCCGCGTGCCACCGAGGAGATCCTGCGTTGGGCGACCCCGGTGCACCACTTCCGGAGGACGGCGACCCGAGACGTCGAGCTCCGGGGGGCGGAGATCGAACGTGGCGACAAGGTCGTCACGTGGTTCACGAGCGCCAACCGCGACGAGGACGTTTTCCCTGATCCCTATACCTTCGACGTCACGCGGACGCCGAACGACCACGTCACGTTCGGCCCGGGGGGTCCCCACTTCTGCCTCGGGGCGCACCTGGCTCGCCTGGAGACGAAGATCCTGTTCCAGGAGCTCCTCCCGCGGCTGAGATCGATCGAGCTCGCGGGACCAGTGGAACGGATCAGGTCCGACTTCGTCAACGGCATCAAACGGATGCCGATCCGCGTCAGGGTCGCCTAGTCGGGTGAGGTAGCCGCTGCTGCCGTCGCGCGCGGAAGCGAGCAGGTCGGAGCGCAGCGTAGCCCGCGCGCATCGGCTAGGTTCGCTCCCATCGCAGTAGCCGGTCGATGGAGCCGGCCGCGCCGGGCGGCCGCCTCCGAGGAGCGTATGCGGCTCGAGGGCAAGGTCGCGATCGTGAGTGGTGGCGGCACCGGGATCGGTGCCGCAACCGCG